>NZ_QUIO01000086.1:0-3529 GCF_003480145.1 Ruminococcus sp. AM42-11
TAAGCTGTAAGTTTTATAAAGAAGCATAAGTTGAATTTCTGGAACAAGCGATAATGAATTTCTGGAACAAGCGATAATAAAAGATAAAAATAATGAATGTGAGGTGATGATATATATGATTGATTGAGATTTAAATAAAAATGTTGTTTATTACAAAATGTAAATTAATAGGTATACAAAACGATAGAATTACAAAAGAGTATTTTATTGATGTTTTGTAACCATGTAAATTAAGAGGTATACAAAACTTTGAAAGCTTACTATCAACCTTTGCCATTGTTTTGTAACCATGTAAATTAAGAGGTATACAAAACGCACAAGGTAATCATATGGGATACCGTATAGTTTTGTAACCATGTAAATTAAGAGGTATACAAAACCTCAAAGTATAGTTTTATACCTCTTATTTTAAGGCACTTCTATGAAATAGACTAAGAGAAATCTACGTTATAAAAAGATAATATGTTATGGTGTCGCTCTAGCTGTAATTATATCGTTTGTACCTAAACATACACTGTGCTGAACATGATTGGTGTAAGTGATACAAACATGTAACTTTTTATAACATTGTCGAAGAGCATGACCAATTTTAAATTGAGATTATATTATAAAGGAAATAAAAATATGAATTATATGGATTTTGTATTAATTGTGGATAAAAATAATAAACCATGCATACCAATAAAAAATGGTAAAGCAGGTTATTTATTAAGAGAACATAAAGCAGAAATTATAAATCACGAGCCATTAGTTATCAAAAGAACTGATGATTATAATTCGGATTTAGAAAATAGAGATATATTTGAATTAAAAGTAGATAGTGGATATTTAAATATCGGATTTTCCGTAAGCGATAATGATCATGAATATATTGCAGGTCAAGTTAAAATGTTAAACGGAATGAGTAACAGATTACTAGAAAGAAAATCAATGCGTAGTTCCAGAAGAAATCGTTTACGTTATAGAAAAAATAAGAACATTGATTATAAAACAGTACATAATCCTACTTATAAAAATGGAAATGAAGATGGATGGTTTGCACCGTCTATTGTACATAAAATGGAAACGCATATCAGAATCATTGAGCAATTAAAACAATGGGTTCCAATCGATAAAGTTATTGTAGAGGTGGCAAATTTTGACATTGCTGCAATGGATGCATATTTAAAGGACGGAACTATTTTAAATGGAAAAGATTATCAAAATGGTGAAATGAAAGGATATGAGAATGTTGTATCTTATGTAAGAGCCAGAGATAATTATTCTTGTTACTTTTGCAATAAGAAAAAGAAAAAAGATGGTACACTAAAAGAGAAACCAAAAAGAATAGAAGTGCACCATAAAATACCAAGATCCTGGGGTGGTACTAATAATCCAGGAAATTTAATTTGCGTATGTCAAGGATGTCATCAGAAAATACATTCGAATAATAATAACAACAAATATTTTAAAGAATTATTAGAACAAGCTTTACAAGAAAATACATTTAAAGATTCTACATATATGAATATTGTTAGATGGGAATTATTAAACAGACTTACTGAAAAATATCCAGAGCTTGATATTGAAGCTGAATATGGTTATAACACAAAATTAATAGAAAAGAAGCAGGTTTGAGAAAATTTCATTATAATGATGCAGTTTGTGTAAAAGAATTTAAGAATACAACTTTATCTAAAAAAGTATTTATTGTCGAACAAAAACGTTGTAATGATAGAAAAATGGAAAATTTTGCAGATGCTAAATATATAGATTCAAGAGATGGTAAAAAGAAAAGTGGAAATGATTTAAAAGTAATTAGGCATAGTACTAAATCAAAACGTTCTACAAACAAAGAACATATTGATAATGAAAGAGTCTTTAGAAAAGAGAAAGTATCTAAAGGTAAAATACAATTTGAGTGTCATTCATATTGCGTAAAACCAGGAGATTTAATATACATAAAAGAAGGTAAACATAAAGGGAAAATTGCAGAAGTTTCTACAATACAGATTGTAGGCGGAAAAATTCCTAATCCGATAATTGATATTAATGAGATAAATAATAAAAAAATTGATTTCAACAGAGAGTTGAAAAAAAGAAAAACAATTTCTAATATGACTGATTATCAAAAGAGTTTTGCAAAATATCAAATTAGATTTACATATAAAGAATCTGATGCAGATGGACCATCTATAACGCTTACGCAAAAAGAATATGAAAAGCTTAAAGAAAATAAATCAGATAGAGTAAAAATTATTCGTACCAGACGTGGATTAGTTTGGAGAGAGTACGACAGACTTACATATGAAGCTGAAAATATGGATCAGGAAGAAAAGAAGTTAGAAGTAAAAAATAAGAAACAAGAATTAAAAGCTGCATAAAAAAGGAGATGATCATTATAGACTCAGAAGAGAAAAATACTCAACAGTCCATTCTGCGTAAACACTTCGAGATGCTGTATCCAGAGAAGCTTAAGGATGATGAATGGATAAGACTGGTTGGAGTAAGGAAAGGTGTTTATTAAAATGGGAAATTATGTTTATAAATATGTCTATGATAATGAAATTATTTATATTGGTAAAAATGATACTGATCTTACTTCTAGGTTAAATCGACATGGAAAACCTGGTGATAATATTCCAGAAGAAGGTTGGGATGAAATAAATAATTCAGACATTTTTTATTGTGAACTAGCTAATAGAATTATGTCAGATGTTGTAGAAAGTGAATTAATTAGAAGATACAAGCCAAAATACAACAAAGCAAAAACTTCAGAATGGTCCGGATTAGAATTTGTGGAGCCAAAATGGGAAAAATACAACAAAGAAAAATTATCTAACAAAAGGGATACTGAATATAAGTTTTATGAAGATCAGATAGAAACAGACTATGATAGAACAATGCGAATTATAAACGGTGGAAAGGAAACATTAACAAACGAAATTAATCTTCTTATAGACAAAATGTATAACTTAAGAAGAGAAATAAGATTTCTAAAAGATATAAAAAAAGAAAACTTTGTAATGAAAAAATAAGAGTGGAACGAAGATATTCCTATGAAGAAATGATTAATTTCTACCAATATTTAAATTGTGATTCAAATGTGAAATTTACATCAACTGTTCAAAATGAAAATGGAAATACGTTATGTCATGTTGAATTTTGGTGTGAAAATAAAACAGTTAAATGTAAGTTAGAATATTATGACGAAGACAAAAAAGATTATGTAACTGATATTAAGTTGGTTTGTGAAGATGAATATATACGCGGTGTGGTTTATTTTAATGGCAGCATTCAGTCTACATATGGATTAGTCGCAGAAACAAACAATCATTATTATATAAATGATGTAATTGTATTATCTAATTATAAAAAATTAAATATAGAGAAAGAAAAATTAATAGAAGATATAAATACTGCTATTAAAATTGATTGTCATTAAAATTGATTGTCATTGTGGAAGGAATATATCATATAAAGAATTTATAGAAAATATTGATTTTTATCAAAAATATTATTGGAGTTTTTTCTTTTTTCAACACAACAA
>NZ_QUIO01000087.1:0-2620 GCF_003480145.1 Ruminococcus sp. AM42-11
AGGAGCTCTGTGAAGATTTCTCTTCGTTTTAATCTGCCCTTTTGAAATGAGTTTTTAGCAGGATAATATAAATGTGTAATATCTAATCTTAAGTTTATGATGTTGGGCTAAAGGGATGGACTAATAAAATGTTGGAGAATATTGAATGGCCAAACGGGATAAAGTATGGTCATGCATGGTGTGATACAAACAGTCTGGATCAGATATGGGAAACTCTAGGTGAGGAGTACAAAAAAGACAACGTGTATTATGCTATTTTACAATTTGAAAAAGAGGTACGTAGAAGAAAAAGAATACAGAAAAACCGATTGCGTACACAGGCCTGGGATCAGGTGATGAATTGTGTGAAGAATACACCGAAAGACTGGAATCGGTGGATGAAAAAAGTAGGGATTACACAGAATTATATTTTCTATAAATACTCCCGGAAAGAAAGTATGACAGGTTATTGTACCTGGTGCGAAAAGAATGTGCCTGTAAAAGCTGTAAAACATAACAAAACAGGAAAATGCCCTAATTGCGGGCATAAGATCCAGTATAAGGCAATCGGAAAACAGCGTATGGTAAGTTCGCGTGAGGAAACGGCATATCTGTTACAAACGTGCGGACAGAATTTTGTCGTTCGTGAATTCAGAGCTAGTGTGAAATATGATATGCTGGCATATACGAAACCAATATATAATTGGTGGGAACAACGCAGATTTGTCTATGATACAGATCTTAATAAAAAAGAGTTTTATTATGGATACTACCGTGGAACAGATGAACATAGGTGGATTCAGGGAGAACTCTATCCGAACCGTCCGTATTATTGGGGCTATGAACCGCGTTATCCAGGACGTATCTATAAAAAATCCCTTCATGGAATTCAAAATAAGCAGTTTAGAAGAAGTGGATTTTATGAATTAATTAGAAAAAGTGAAAAGATAGAGCCAATCTATTATTTAGATCGGTTAAGCTGGTATCCCTATTTTGAACAATTGGCAAAAGCCGGACTGGATCAGTTAGTGGATGACATTTTGAGTACTGGAACATCTATCTATTTCCAAGAAGCAGACTCTTTAGGACATGCACTGGGGATTGATAAATTCCGGCTAAACAGACTTCGGAATAACAAGGGTGGACGCATATTTCTTGAATGGTTGATTTTTGAAAAAGGATTGGGAAAGGTGATCAAAGATGACGTGATTGCCTGGTTCTCAAAATGTAAGATTAACCCGACAGAACTATCATTTATACTAGATCGAATGAGCCCGGAACAGATAAAGAATTATTTAGAAAAACAGGCAGAAGAAAGTGAAAAGAAACCGAAAGATCTTGTGGGTACCTGGAAGGATTATCTTGATATGGCTGAAAAACTAGGCCTAAATGTAAAGGATTCCATTGTATATCGGGTACGAAAGCTGGAACTGCGGCATAATGAAGTGATCCAAATGCTGAGAGATAAAGAAATGGATTTGAAAGCAGATGAGGTCGTGGAAAAGTTTCCTACAATAGAAGCGGTTTGCGAAAGTCTGAAAAAATATGAATATAAAGATCAAAAGTATCAGATTGTAGCACCGCGAAATGTAAAAGATATTTTGGCAGAGGGAAATGAACTAAAGCATTGCATTACTGGAAAGGAAACTTATTTTGACCGTATGGCAAAACAGGAATCCTATCTTTTGTTTCTACGAAAAACAGATACTCCAGAGAAACCCTATTATACATTGGAAGTGGAACCTGATGAACAGTACGCCAGAAGCGTACTTATTTTGACCGTCAAAATCCTGACATTGAGGAAGCAAAAAAATTTTTGGTGAAGTGGCAGAAGCAGCTTACACGTAGCTCAATAAAGAAGATAAGATTCTTTCGCTAAAGAGCCGGGATCTTCGGAAAAAAGAAATCGAAGATTTGCGGAAAAGAAAGTAAAAGTGAATGGATTTGGATTCACTGGAAAGTTGCTTGCGGATATCCTGGAAGAGGATTTGATGGAGAACGCCGCATAAAATGGTAAACAAAAGAGAGAAAGGATAAAGATACTATGGCCTATATAATGTTTGACGACAACCAGGTTGTTATCACTGGTAAGATTGCAATGGATTTTACATTTAGTCATAAGATTTGTGGAGAATGCTTTTATAAGGCGGAGCTTCAGGTTAAGCGCCTCAGCGATTCTGTAGATACAATTCCGGTGTTGATATCGGAACAAATTGCAGATATTACGAAGAGCCGCGTTGGTGAATTTGCGGAAATTTATGGGGAATTTCATTCACATAATCTACGTGAAGAAAACCATACTCGATTAGAGCTTTATGTATTTGCCAGGGAAGTGAAATTTGTAGAGGTAAATGACTCTAAGACGGATTACACAAATCGAATTCTTCTGGAAGGTACAATCTGTAAACCTACAGTTTACCGAAAAACCCCTCTGAAAAAAGAAATTACGGATCTGCTTCTGGCTGTGAACCGGTCTTTTGGAAAATCAGATTACATACCTGCATTTGTTGGGGGAGTACCGCCCGCTATGCGCAACATCATAAACTTAAGATTAGATATTACACATTTATATTATCCTGCTAAAAACTCATTTCAAAAGGGCAGATTAAAACGAAGAGAAATCTTCACAGAGCTCCTTCTG
>NZ_QUIO01000088.1:0-2564 GCF_003480145.1 Ruminococcus sp. AM42-11
AGTTGAACAAAATCGCTGCGCGATGGCCTGCCAAGGCTATGGCGCAGTTTTTCTTTACACTTTAATAAAAAGCAGTGGAAACCAAGTCCTACAAGTAGTATTGTTAAGTCACCACAACCAACAATCAAACAGGATCGACATCCCCACTGCCTATGATAAGAATACCATTGAGCTGCCTTTCTGGCAAGCAGTTTTATTATGCTAATGCTCCTCTATGTAAGCAGTGTTTATACATTTACGATTTACTTTACATGGAGGATTTTATTATGTACGAAGAAATTTTTAATCAGATTAGATCTGCTGCGAATAAACGGAATCTCAAGGATTCCACAATTCATGCATACTGTACCAGTGTTGCTCATTTTTTGAACCACACAGCCAAGGATATAGATGCATTAACAACTGACGATGTTGATACATTCCTAACTGAAAAGAAACTTTCCGGGATTTCACCAGAAACATACAATCACTACCATTCAGGAATCCGCTTCTTTTACAAAAAAGTATTGAAGATGAATTGGGATGATGATGACATACCTCGTATGAAAAGGGACAGAAAGTTACCAGCGGTGCTTACAAAAGCAGAAATATCAGCTATTCTTGATGCTACACCAAATCTGAAGCATAAAGCTATGATCGCTACTATGTATTCAGGTGGACTTCGTGTTTCAGAAGTCACACACCTTCATTATGATGATATTTCACGCACGAACAAAACCATACACATCCGCGATGGAAAAAGCCGATCTGACCGTTATACTTTGCTTGCAGACCGGACGCTTGAAATATTGACAGAATACTGGTTTCAATGTGGCAGGCCAAGAGGGATTCTGTTCCCAAGTTCATGGACAGGGGATTATCTTACAAAAGATAGTGTCATTCAATTTTTTCGTGAAAGCGCCGAAAGAGCAGGCATTCAAAAACACGTCTCCACACATTGTTTGCGTCATAGTTTTGCAAGTCATCTGTTTGAGTCAGGCTGCGATATAAAATATATTCAGGCTCTTTTGGGACATCGTGATCCAAAATCAACAGAGATTTATCTGCATGTAAGCAATAAAACTCTGCTTGGTATTAAAAGCCCATTTGATGAGATGGGTGGTGAATGATTATGGATAAATCATGTACGATACAGGATGTATTTGAACGGTTCTATCCTTCCTATGAAAAGAGGAGTAACCCTCCTGCTCATCACAGAAAAACGGCTTATCACATCAGAAACTGTAAAACAGGAGTTTTTGGTGTAAACATCAGTGTTTGTGAGGACTGCGGATGTATCAGTGTTCACAACAACTCCTGCAGAAGCAGATGCTGTCCCATGTGCCAGGAGTTTCCGAAAGAGAAATGGATTGATGCACAAAAAGAGAACGTATTGGATGCACCCTGTTATCATGTAGTATTCACAGTTCCTGAGGAATTGAATTCCATTATTTACAGCAACCAGAAGCTGTTATATGATGCACTGTATCATGCTGCTTCAGCCACATTGAATGAATTGTCAAAAGATGCAAAGTATCTGGGAGCTGATATAGGGTATATCTGCATTCTTCATACCTGGGGCTCTGCAATGAATTATCATCCTCATATTCATACCATTGTTCTTGGAGGTGGGCTTGATGATGAAAATAAATGGAAAGACACAGGTGGAAATTTTTTTCTCCCATATGGTGTCATCTCAAAAGTGTTCCGTGGAAAATATCTGGATGAGTTAAAAAGCCTGTGGAATGATTCTAAGCTTAAATTTCATGGTACAGCAGAGAAATATCAGAACAGCTATCGTTTTAAAGAACTTCTTGATAAGTGTTATGAAAAGAACTGGGTCACTTACTGTAAAGAAACTTTCAATGGTGCACAGTCGGTTATCAATTATCTTGGAAAATATACCCACAGGATAGCAATCAGTAATCATCGAATCAAATCCATGACGGATACGACAGTTACATATGCAGTAAAAGACTATAAAAACGAAGGCCACTGGAAAGAGAAAACAATTTCAGGAGAAGAATTCATCCGTCGATTCATGATGCATGTTCCACCCAAACGATTTGTCAGAATCCGGCACTATGGTCTGCTATCATGTAGAAACAAGAGAAAAAAGATAACTCTCTGCAGAAACCTGCTTGGATGCAAGAAATACATTTCTACATTAAAAAATCTAAATGCAGTAGAAATGATAAAGGTTTTGTATCACATTGATGTATGCAAATGTTCTTCTTGCGGAGGGAATATGGTATCACCCCGCAAAGATAAATACAGTTCTTCTTTTCATGCACATATGAGATGTTAAAATCTACAATTGCATAGAATAAATGACTTCCGCATAGGAGGTTTGTTTGTCATGCCTGAAATTGATTTCTTGAATAAAAAAACTTTTACCAAAACACCCAGTATGATAAACTTAAGGAAAAGAGCAACGATTGAATCCCCATAGCTATCGGCTAAAGGGACGCGACTTTGTTCACCAAGGTAAAATCGAAATTGATGTAAACGAAAGGGCAGTTTTTATCAGAACTCAAGGCTGCTTTTTCGTTTACACCAACTCCGATTGTTTCCTTAACAGTTTG
>NZ_QUIO01000089.1:0-2351 GCF_003480145.1 Ruminococcus sp. AM42-11
TGTTCACCAAGGTAAAATCGAAATTGATGTAAACGAAAGGGCAGTTTTTATCAGAACTCAAGGCTGCTTTTTCGTTTACACCAACTCCGATTGTTTCCTTAACAGTTTGTCGAACTATCAAAACGCCAAAAACAATATACTATATAATCAATGGGCAGCCGACTTAATAACGAGATTGTCTGCCATTTTTTATACCTATTGCGGCTCCCACAAATTTGTTCAAAAGAAGCTTTTATTGCTGCAAAAACTCGGCATCCTCAATCTACACAATCGAAAAAAACATGTCTTCGCCAAATTCTATGCTTGCACTTCCCCTGGATTCTGGTCATAATAAAAGTTATTGCTAACGGCTATTTCAGGAATAATACTAAAACGATTCTATTACTATGATTACAATAGTGACCAAACCCGTTTTTTGAACTCAAATTATGTTAAAAGACGTGACTGTTTTTTATAATGTTTATGGCCAAATTTTAATTTCATGAAATAGTACCACGGCAATCCATGTTTCGCAAAGCTCACGTATATTTTGTTTAATATATACAGTTTATGAAAGGAAAAATACGAGAAAATTAGCACTTAGTGATGAAATATTACTTAAAGTTGATAAAGCCGCACGGTACATTGGCGGTGAAGTCAACTCTGTTGAAAAGGATAAAAAAGATGTGGCCATTCGTGTTGGATTTTCCATCCCGGATGTCTAGGACACGATTTTTTTACCTACTCCCTTTTAAAATCACTTAGTGCTATTTGCCGTTATTTCCTACCTTTTTATCTGTATTATTTTGTGTTAGTTCGTGTTATTTAAGCTTAAAAGGGATTCAATAACACAAAATAAGCCTTTGACAAAAGGCCATTTTTGACCACCTTTTGCAATCACTTTTCCGTTTCAGACTTCGTATCATGCCTCTTTTATGTGACAAAATTTGATATTTTTGTAAAAAACAAGTTTTTATGCAATCTATCAGTTATCTAATAATACTTCTTATGGTTACAGTTCGCTTTCCAGACGGCTATTGCTGGTATTTTTCTTATAGTGTTATGGAATGACATATTGTGTTACATGGTTTATTTGGCTGTATGTGGCACAAACTTATATAAAAATATATTGCTCCCATTTTTTCTTTATGGTAATATAAAATCATAAAATGTTATCAGTTAACCAATTATACAGGAGGTGGGTATTATAGTACGTCAGACGAATCTGGCACAGACCATTGACCTTATATCAGACCGTGCGAAATATGATGAATGTGCGAAAAAAATATTGACTTACAAAGCAATCATAGCATGGATCTTAAAATCCTGTACAAAAGAATTTTCTCAATACAGCGTGAACTTTATTTGTAATAACTGTCTGAAAGATGACGCAGAAATTTCTAAACGTGCTGTTCACCAGGATCAGCTGGATCGTGATGAGAAACTAAACGGAGACAAAAGAATCGAATGTTTGAATTCAGAGGCAAACGCTGTCAAGGATCAAACTGTATATTATGACATCCGTTTTAAAGCCTATCTTCCTGGAAACATTGAACCTATACAGCTTATTATCAATCTGGAAATCCAGTTGAATGATACTCCAGGATATCCACTTGTAACCAGAGGATTTTATTATTGTGCAAGAATGATATCAGAGCAGTATGGAACCATATTTACAGATGAACATTACGAAAAGATCCAGAAAGCATATTCTATCTGGATCTGTCCGGATCCGGCTAAAAAACGCAAAAATGGTATTTTCAAATATCACACAATTGAGGATACGATACTGGGGAAGTCCTATACAGATCCTCAAAGCTATGATCTGATGGAAGTGGTGATCGTAAATCTGGGAGATGCAGATAAAGAAAGCGAACTGGAGATCCTTGACCTGCTAAATATCCTGTTTTCAACGTCTGCCACTCCAGAAGAAAAAAAGAAGCGGTTACATGAAGATTTTGATATTGCCATGACAGAAGAATTTGAAAGTGAGGTGAGAGACATGTGTAATCTAAGTAGAGCTCTTGTAGACCAGGGAATTGAACAAGGAATGAAACAGGGAGTTGAAAAAGAAAAAATGTCCCTGGCCCAGATGATGATCGAGGAGAAGGAGCCTGCCGATAAGATTTCAAAATATACAGGCTATGCTATCGACAAGTTAAAGGAAATTGCAGCGGCAATGGGACAGACACTTGTGTAACATATGATTTTATAGGAAGAGGCTGTCCTGAAAACGTAGTTCAGCGATAACCTATAAACAAGCATTCTAAATAAGCTCGCCTTTTGGCGGGCTTATTTCCTTCTCTTAATTATACAGTTAAAGAGATTCATTTCGGCTGAATCATTACATTTACCCCTAACTTTTCTAATGT
>NZ_QUIO01000009.1:0-125550 GCF_003480145.1 Ruminococcus sp. AM42-11
CGGAACCGACCCCGACTGCAAGCGTGGCTCCGACCCCGACTGCAAGTGCGGAATCGACTCCGACCGTAAGCGTGAAACCGACGCCGATCGTAAGTGCGGAACCGACCCCAACCGCGAGCGTAGCACCGATACCCACTGTAAGCGTCACTCCAATCCCGACTGCAACCCCAGTGCCGACTGCGACACCCGTGCAAACTACCACCACACTTACCTTACGGGTAAAACAAACCTACAAGTCCGGTGGTAAAATAAAGTCAGTCCGCACCACCAATAAGAAAATTGTCAAAGTGGATAAGAAGGGCAAAATCACTGGGAAAAAAGCTGGAAAAGCAACGGTAACCATCACTTATACCAACGGAAGCCGTAGGATTTACCAGGTAAAAGTGCAGAAAGGTATTGTAAAAACAATTGCTGTTTCCGTGAATAAACGGAATATAATCCTTGCCAGAAAAGGAAAAAGCTTTCAGCTGAAAGTTACTCGCACACCAGTCACCAGCCAGCAAAAAGTAACTTATAAAAGTTCCAATTCCAAAGTAGCAGCAGTAAATTCAAAAGGAAAAATAGTTGCGAAAAAGAAAGGAACAGCTACAATTACAGTGAAGTCAGGAAACAAAAAAATTACCTGCAAAGTCAAAGTAAAGAAATAACCCCAAAATACTGTCAGAACCGAAACAAAATAAAGTTTTGGTTTTGACAGTATTTTTTATTGACAAAGTCCAAAAATGTGATATACTTTGATAATCAAACTATTTTAAATTAAAAATAAGAACTATACAACATACCTGGAGGGTATTATGGTTGGAAAAATAAAGGGAACCGGTTCCTACAGGCCGGTTCAGGTGTGGGACAATGACAAACTGTCCCACATGATGGATACAAGTGATGAGTGGATTCGTGGGCGAACCGGAATCGGTCAGAGACACATTGCAAGCGGTGGAGAGACCGTTGCTTATATGGCAGCTCGTGCGGCTGAGGAAGCTCTTTCAGATGCAGGAATGCGACCGGAAGAGATTGATTTGCTCCTGGTGTCTACCATGTCATCTGAAAGAATCATGCCGTGTGCTGCATGCGAAGTGCAGAAACTGATCGGTGCAGTGAACGCAGCCTGTTTTGATCTGAACGGTGCATGCACAGGATTTCTGTTGGCGTTGAATACAGCCCAGGCCTATCTGGGACAGCAGATTTATCGCAGGGCATTGGTAATTGGTTCTGAAACTCTTTCCCATCTTACAAACTGGAAGGACAGAAGTACCTGCGTATTGTTTGGCGATGGCGCCGGTGCGGTGGTGCTGGAAGCGGAAGAAAATGCAGTCTATACCCAGGCTGTTCATTCTATTGGAAGCAGAGGCGAAGCCCTTACCTGTGTCAGCCGCAATCAGCAGCAATTTATAGAAAAAGACGCAGATATTTCTTCAACTTACATGCTGATGGATGGAAAAGAAGTATTCAAATTTGCAGTTTCCAAAGTTCCGGAAGTGATTATGGAGGTGCTGGAAAAAGCAGGAAAAACAAAAGAAGAAATCCGCTTTTACATGCTTCATCAGGCGAATAAAAGGATTGTTGCTTCAGTGTCAAAACACATGAACGAACCTTTGGAAAAGTATCCGATGAATATAGAAAATCTGGGAAATACATCCTCCGCAAGCATTCCGCTTCTCCTGGATGAGTGGAATAAAAAAGGCAGATTAAATTCAGGAGACTGGATTATCCTTTCAGGATTTGGCGGTGGACTTACCTATGGAGCCAGCCTGCTTCAGTGGTAAAAATGTGTATCAGGGCTTTGAAAAATAAAACTATAGCAGATAAAAAAGACTGCTTTGCCATGGAAATCAGGTAATTCAGGCTGATAAATACAGGTTGTTAGAGAGCGCTTTGAAAATCATTTCCGCAATTTGCGCGCCTATTTTGCAGAATGCCTTTTTCAACACACTCGGGTCATATAAAGTGAACAGCAACCAAGTAAAGCTTTGAATCATAAAAAGTTGAAAAATGGATTTGAAAATCTAAAAAACAAAATAAGGAGAACAAAAAAATGTTAGAAAAAATCAAAGAAATCGCAGCAGATTCATTAGGAGCAGACGTAAGTACAATGACAGCAGAAACATCTTTCAAAGAAGATCTCGGAGCAGATTCCCTTGATCTTTTTGAGATGGTAATGGCACTGGAGGAAGAGTTTGAGGTAGAGATTCCTACTGAAGATCTTGAGAATATTAAGACCATCGGTGATGTGGAAAGCTATCTTCAGAGTCGCCAGTAATTTGAAAATTTTGTATTCAGACTTTGGCAGTATACAGAAATAATCAGCCGGAATGTCAGGAAATATAAGTTATTTAAAGGATGATTCCGGCATGTATTTGCCATAGGTGGGTATGGTATAACGGAATTACAGAATGGAGAATTTCATGAAAACAGAAGTTACGGAATTACTTGGAATTGAATACCCGATCATTCAGGGCGGCATGGCCTGGGTGGCAGAATATCATCTGGCAGCAGCTGTTTCAGCAGCTGGCGGGCTTGGGCTGATTGGAGCCGCAAGCGCTCCTGCAGACTGGGTTCGACAGCAGGTACGGGAGGTGAAAAAACTCACCGATAAACCTTTTGGTGTGAATATTATGCTGATGAGTCCATATGCAGATGAGATTGCACAGGTAATTGTGGAAGAAAAAGTTCCAGTGGTTACAACTGGTGCAGGAAACCCTGAGAAATACATGAAAATGTGGAAAGAAGCAGGAGTAAAGATCATTCCGGTTATTGCTTCTGTGGCTCACGCAAAGAGAATGGAGCGATGCGGAGCGGATGCTGTAGTGGCAGAAGGATGTGAATCCGGCGGTCATATCGGTGAGACAACCACAATGGTTCTGGTGCCTCAGGTCGTAGATGCAGTGAACATTCCGGTTATTGCAGCTGGTGGAATCGCAGACGGAAGAGGGATTGCAGCAGCCTTCATGCTTGGTGCAAAAGCTGTTCAGATGGGAACTCATTTTGTGGCAACCACAGAGTGCTGGGCACATCAGAATTACAAAGATATGATACTGAAAGCAAAGGACATTGATACAAAGGTAACCGGTCGTTCCACCGGTCATCCGGTACGTGCTCTCCGCAATCAGATGACAAAAGAATACTTGAAAAAAGAGGCAGAAGGAGTTCCGTTTGAGGAACTGGAGCAGATGACGCTTGGCAGCCTGCGCCGTGCTGTTGTAGACGGAGATGTGAAAATGGGAAGCGTTATGGCTGGTCAGAGTGCAGGACTTGTGAAGGAGCAGATGAGCTGTCAGGAACTGATCAGAAAGTTGGTAAAAGAGACGGATGCGTTGTTGAAAGGAACTGGAATTTATGAGTAAGATCGCATTTCTTTTCCCTGGACAGGGAGCACAGAAGGCTGGAATGGGACAGGATTTTTATGAAAAGTATCCCTCTGCCAGACAGGTTTTTGACCAGGCAAGTCAATGGCTTTCTCTGGATATGAAAGCTCTTTGCTTTGAAAAAAATGACAGATTAAACCTTACAGAATATACGCAGGCAGCACTGGTAACTACTTGTCTTGCAATGGAAAAAGTGGTGGAGGAGTGTGGGCTTTATCCGGATATAACTGCCGGATTAAGCCTTGGAGAGTACTGTGCTATCGCTGTTTCAGGTGGAATGAGTGTGAAAGATGCCATAGTAACTGTGCGAAAAAGAGGAATCCTTATGGAACACGCAGTGCCGGCAGGAGAAGGCTCTATGGCAGCTGTTATAGGTCTTGATGCAGATAAGATCCAGACCGCAATTGCAGGAACAAAGGCTGAAATTGCCAATTATAATTGCCCTGGACAGATTGTTATCACAGGACCAAAACCCGCTGTAGAAGAAGCTTCTGTGAAGCTGAAAGAAGCCGGTGCAAGGCGTGTACTTTCCCTTGCAGTAAGTGGTCCTTTTCATTCCTCTTTGCTTCAAAATGCAGGAAAAGAACTGGAAAAAGAACTGTCAAAAGTAGAGTTTTCCGGTCTGAAGATTCCTTATGTGACCAATGTGACCGCCCAGTGTGTGACAGACATCAGCGAGACAAAAGATCTTCTTGCAAGGCAGATTTCTTCCTCTGTTCTTTGGCAGCAGAGTGTGGAAAGATGATTCAGGAGGGTGTGGATACTTTCGTAGAGATTGGTCCCGGAAAGACTTTGGCTGGTTTTATGAAGAAAATAGCGCCGGAAATGAAGACCTATAATATTCAGAATGTGGAAGATCTTGAACAGATTTCAGATCTTATACACAGTAGAAAATAAGATCAAAAACAGTTAATTAAAACAATACAGGTATTATCAGAAGCAGCCGATACGGAGAAATTCAGAAGTGGTTAACAAGGGGAAAGTTAATGCTTGTCGTGCTGGAAAAATATGATATTTACCTGACTTTACAGGAGTAAAACAAGGAATGAATGCAGAAAAAAAGATTGCAGTTGTAACAGGTGCTTCCCGTGGAATTGGAAGAGCGATTGCTCTTGAGCTTGCTGCTAAGGGAGCATTTGTAGTTATAAATTATAATGGTTCAAAAGAAAAAGCAGAGGCAGTGAAAGCAGAGATTATTGCTGCCGGAGGTTCGGCTGAAACCAGTCAGTGCAACGTATCTGACTTTGATGCCTGCGGCGCTTTTATTAAAGAAACAGTAAAAAAATATGGACAGATAGATATCTTGGTGAATAACGCAGGAATTACAAAAGACGGGCTTCTGATGGCAATGAGTGAGGATGATTTCTGTAGGGTTATAGATACAAATCTTAAAGGAACTTTTAACTGCATTCGTCATGTGGCCAGACAGATGTTGAAGCAGAAAAGCGGACGCATTGTAAATATGGCATCCATTGTTGGCCTCGGCGGAAACCCCGGACAGGCTAATTATGCAGCCTCAAAAGCAGGTGTGATCGGTCTCACAAAGACTGCAGCAAAGGAACTTGCATCAAGAGGAATTACCGTAAATGCCGTTGCTCCTGGCTTTATCAGAACGGACATGACAGATGTACTTTCTGATAAGGTAAAAGAAGAAACCTTGAAGAATATTCCTATGGGAACTTATGGTGAACCGGAGGATGTAGCCAAGGCAGTAGCATTCCTGGCATCACCGGAAGCCAGATATATTACAGGGCAGGTTTTGTGCGTAGACGGAGGAATGTTATGAGTAAAAGACGTGTAGTGGTGACTGGACTTGGAGCAGTAACACCTGTGGGAAATAATGTGCAGGCCTTCTGGGAAAGTGTAAAAACAGGTAAGGTAGGAATTGGAGAAATTACCAGATTTGATACTGCAGATTTTAAGGTGAAGCTTGCGGCAGAAGTAAAAGATTTTAATGCAAAAGATTATATGGATTTCAAATCTGCCAAACGAATGGAACTGTTTTCCCAATATGCAGTGGCTGCAGCAAAGGAGGCTATGGCAGATGCAGGAATTGAAATGGGAAAAGAAGATCCTTTCCGTGTCGGAGTGATCGTGGGATCCGGAATTGGAAGCCTTCAGGCAATGGAATCTGCAGATCAGAGACTGATCCAGCGCGGACCATCCAAGGTTGACCCTCTTCTTGTTCCCAAAATGATCAGCAATATGGCCGCTGGAAACGTATCCATTGCTCTTGGTGCAAGGGGAAAATGCACCAACGTAGTGACTGCCTGTGCGTCTGGAACACATTGTATCGGAGATGCATTTCGTGCAATCCAGTATGGTGATGCAGAGGTTATGATCGCAGGGGGAACGGAAGGTGCGATCAGCCCGGTTGGTGTGGCGGGATTCACGAATCTGACCGCCCTTAGCACCAGTCAGGATCCATATCGTGCGTCCATTCCATTCGATAAAGAAAGAGGCGGTTTCGTAATTGGAGAAGGAGCCGGAGTTGTTGTTCTGGAGGAACTTGAGCATGCAAAAGCACGTGGTGCGAAGATCTATGCTGAGGTAGTGGGATATGGCGCAACTGCCGATGCCTACCACATTACGTCTCCGATTGAAGACGGCAGCGGAGCGGCACGTGCTATGACGGATGCAATGAAAGAAGCTGGTGTACAGCCAGAAGAAATCGACTACATTAATGCGCATGGAACCGGTACACACCACAACGATCTCTTTGAGACAAGAGCCATTAAAGCAGCCCTTGGAGATGCGGCAAAGAAGGTAAAAATCAATTCTACCAAATCTATGATCGGACATCTTTTAGGAGCCGCCGGAGGTGTGGAAGCTGTTGTCTGTGTGAAGTCCATTGAGGAAGGTTTTATTCATCAGACTGTAGGCACAAAGGAGACAGAAGAAGAGTTGGATCTCGATTATTGTATCGGCGGACCAACACGGCAGGAAGTAAATTATGCTATGAGTAATTCTCTTGGATTTGGTGGACATAACGCAGTACTTTTAATGAAAAAATACAGGTAAAAGTGAGTAATATCAGTTTACGAAGCCTGTAACTTTGAAGGTACTGAACAGCTACATTTAAAGTATGAATTGCTGCAGAAATTGCTGTAAATAAGGAGAAAAAATCATGGAATTTGAACAGATATTAAAGTTGGTTGACCATGTATCAGCTTCTCATCTGGAGTCTTTCTGCTATGAAAGTGATGGAGTGAAACTGACTTTAAATAATAAAATTGCACCTGTGATCATACCTGGAACCATGCAAAATAACATATTATCTGGTGCTGAAACAGGAGAAAAAGGTTTCGTATATGGAGAAAAGTATAGCATTTCAGAACAGGCTCCAGATAGAAAAATGGCGGATAAAGAACTTTCTGCAAGTGAGAAAAAACAGGCTTCAGATACAATGATTTCCAACGGAGAACCAACAGGAAATACTGTGAAATCTCCTCTGGTAGGAACATTCTATGCAGCTCCATCTGAGGATGCTCCTGCCTTTGTAAAAGTGGGAGATATAGTAAAAAAAGGACAGATTCTTGCTATTGTAGAAGCTATGAAACTGATGAACGATATTGAAAGCGATTTTGATGGAGAAGTTGCAGAAATTCTGGTTGAAAACGGTCAGCCTGTAGAGTATGGACAGCCGTTATTTGTAATCCGTTGATATAGAAAGAAGCTAAATTTTATAATATCCATGTTAAAAGGTCAGAATCCCTTTTGACACGCAGACCATTTTATCAAAAATAGGATAAATACATTTGTTTTTCAATGAAATAGGAGCAGATATGAATCACTTAAATATAAAACAAATTGAGGAAATCCTTCCTCATCGTCACCCGTTCCTTTTGGTTGACTACATCGAAGATTATGAACCGGGAGAATTTGCTGTTGGCTATAAATGTGTCACATTCCGGGAGGATTTTTTTAAAGGACATTTTCCCCAGGAGCCGGTAATGCCAGGCGTTCTGATCGTGGAGGCACTGGCACAGACAGGTGCGGTCGCGATTCTTTCCAAGCCTGAAAACAAAGGCAGGATTGCTTACTTTGGCGGCATTGATAAGTGCCGGTTTAAAGGGAAAGTTCAGCCTGGAGATAAGCTAAAACTGGAAATGAAAGTCATGAAACAGAAAGGGCCTATGGGTGTTGGAGAGGCTGTGGCAACTGTGGATGGAAAGGTTGTAGTGAAAGCGGAACTTACTTTTATGGTGGGCTAGATAGATGTATATAACGATACTCGGAAGGGTGAAATTATGATCAGAAAGTTATTAATTGCCAATCGCGGAGAAATTGCCGTAAGGATCATCCGCGCCTGTCGGGAAATGGGAATAGAAGCAGTTGCAGTGTATTCTGAGGCAGACAAAGAAAGCCTGCATACGCAGCTTGCAGACGAAGCCATCTGTATTGGACCGGGACCTTCTGTTAAAAGTTATCTGAATATGGAAAGTATTATCAGTGCCGCCATAGTATCCGGTGCAGATGCAATACATCCTGGATTTGGCTTCTTATCTGAAAATGCCAGATTTGCCCAGATTTGTGAGCAGTGCGGCATCACTTTTGTGGGACCTCCATCACAGGTAATCCAGAATCTGGGAAACAAACAGATTGCCAGAAATACCATGGAAGCAGCAGGAGTTCCAGTAATCCCCGGCACTACAAAAGCTATTCTGGATGTGGAAACAGGAGCAAGAGAGGCCAGTCAGATTGGCTATCCGGTCATCATAAAAGCAGCTCTTGGAGGCGGTGGAAAAGGTATGAGAACTGCCTTCTCTCCGGAGGACTTTGAACTGGCATTTCTTACAGCCAGAAGGAATCTCAGATCGCATTTGGAGATGGAACCATGTATATCGAGCATTTTGTGGAACATCCCAGACATATTGAATTTCAGATCCTTGCAGACAGTCATGGAAATGTAGTACACCTTGGAGAAAGGGACTGTTCGATTCAGCGAAATCATCAGAAAATGATTGAAGAATCTCCTTCTATGGCAGTGTCAGAAGAGCTGCGGAAAGAGATGGGAATTGCAGCAGTAAAAGCGGCGAAAGCAGCACATTATGTAAATGCCGGAACCATTGAATTTCTCCTTGAAAAGACAGGGAAATTTTATTTTATGGAGATGAATACCCGTATTCAGGTTGAGCATCCTGTGACAGAATGGGTTACCGGTCTGGATCTGGTTAAGGAGCAGTTAAGGATTGCTTCCGGGGAAGCTCTGCCTTTTTCCCAGGAAGATATTCATATTCAGGGACATGCTATAGAATGTCGTATTAATGCCGAAAATCCATGGAAAAATTTTCGCCCGTCACCTGGAACAATCACGGATCTTCATCTTCCCGGAGGCCAGGGAATCCGGGTAGATACAGGAATTTACAATGGTTATCAGATTCCACCGTATTATGATTCCATGCTTGCAAAGCTGATCGTACACGGCAATAACCGTGAGGAAGCGATTGCAAAAATGAAAAGCGCTCTTGGAGAAATGATCATTCAGGGTGTTGATACAAATGTAGACTATCAGTTTGAAATTATGAACGATCCGGACTATCAGAAAGGTGTATTTGATATCGGCTTTCTGGAGAGTCATCAGATCGGAGGAGTGAAGGTAAATGAAGCTTAGATATGCCTTTAAACGTACAATTGCAAACAAATCTGCAGGTGCAGATAAAGAACTGAAACCAGAAGTGCCGGATGGTATGCTGAAGAAATGCAATGCCTGCAAGGCCGCTGTATTTGTAGATGAGGTGAAAAAGAATGCCTATATCTGTCCGCATTGCGGTAATTATTTCCGTGTTCATGCAAGGAGAAGAATCGAAATGCTGGCAGATGAAGGAACCTTTGAAGAGTGGGATAAGGTAATGCCAATAAGTAATCCTTTGTCCTATAAGGGGTACGAAGAGAAGGTAAAAAAGCTTCAGGAAAAGACAAATCTGGACGAAGCAATTGTCACAGGAAAGGCAAAAATAGGTGGAATATCTGTAGTGCTTGGAGTGTGTGACAGCCGTTTTCTCATGGCTAGTATGGGAGAAAATGTGGGAGAAAAAATTGCCAGAGCAGTGGAAAGGGCAACACAGGAACGTTTGCCTGTAGTGCTTTTTGCCTGCTCAGGAGGTGCCAGAATGCAGGAAGGAATTGTATCCCTGATGCAGATGGCAAAGACTTCCGCAGCTTTAAAAAGACACAGCGATTCCGGGCTTCTTTATATCAGTGTCCTTACGAATCCAACTACCGGTGGTGTGACAGCAAGCTTTGCCATGTTGGGAGATATTATCCTGGCAGAACCAGGTGCATTAATTGGTTTTGCAGGTCCCAGAGTGATAGAACAAACGATCCGGCAGAAGCTTCCTAAAGGATTTCAGAGTTCAGAATTTCTGTTGGAACATGGATTTATTGATCAGATTGCAGAACGAAAGAACATGAAAGAAACACTGGCCAGACTCTTGAAAATGCACTGTAAAAATGACTGCGCAGAAAGTCTGGAAGGGCAGGAAAATGCAGAGAATATTTCTGTAAAAAAATCTGATTCAGCTGATAGCATGTCTGTAAACAGCAAATTGAATGTGGATTTTACGACGAAAATTACAGCAAAAAAATCTGCCTGGGAGCATGTTTCTCTTGCACGAAGCAAAGAACGTCCAACAGGAAAAGATTATCTTCCATGGCTGTTTGATTATTTTACAGAGCTTCATGGAGACAGGCTTTTTGGTGATGATCCGGCTCTGGTTGGCGGTATTGCATACCTGGCAGGAAAGCCTGTAACTGTGATTGTCCAGGAAAAAGGAAATGGTACAAAAGAGAATATTGCCCATAATTTTGGCATGGTTTCTCCGGAAGGTTATCGAAAATCCCTGCGTCTTATGAAGCAGGCAGAAAAGTTCCACAGACCAGTGATCTGCCTTGTGGATACACCTGGGGCATTCTGTGGACTGGAGGCGGAAGAACGGGGCCAGGGAGAGGCAATTGCCCGAAATCTGTATGAGCTCTCAAGCCTTAAAGTTCCGGTGCTTTCTATTGTAATCGGAGAAGGCGGCAGCGGTGGAGCCCTTGCTCTTGCCGCAGGTGATCAGGTCTGGATGATGGAGAATTCCATTTATTCAATTCTTTCCCCAGAAGGCTTTGCATCTATTTTGTGGAAAGACAGCACACGGGCAAAGGAAGCGGCAGAAGTAATGAAGCTGACAGCCACAGATCTGAAGAACCTTGGAATTATTGAGCAGGTAATCCCTGAGAATCAGCCTCTTACCAGAGAAAATATGGCAGATACCATGGAAGAGTTGAAAAACAGAATAGAAGAATTCCTGGAAATATATCAGATGCTTGAGCCGGAAAAATTACTGAATAAGCGCTATACTCGTTTTAGAAATTTGTAAAATTGTAGAAAAACATATCAAATTGTGATATACTTACCGTAAATATTTGCTTGAATGTTTTATAGAAAATAATGTTGTCACATTATAGGAGAGAAAAGAGTGGAGAACAGGGAAGTTATTAATGATGTACTGGTACATCTGTTTAACGAGATTATGGAGCTGGAAGAGCAGGCAATCATTACGGAAGAATATAAGGATATCACGAATAATGATATGCATATTATTGAAGCTGTAGGCCTTGGTGGGAACAAAATGTCCGACATTGCGGCCAAACTGAATATCACCGTAGGTTCCCTGACTACTTCCATGAACAGCCTTGTAAAAAAGGGATACGCCACAAGGGAGCGAAGTGAGCAGGATCGCCGTGTGGTATTTATCCATCTCACCCTGAAAGGAAGAAAGGCATATCATCACCATGCGGAATTTCACCGCAAAATGACAGATGCAGTGCTTGATGTACTGGACGAGAAGGAAGCGCTTGTCCTTGCCAAGGCCCTGGACAGTCTGACCCTTTTCTTCAGGCAGTATAAAGCATGATATGGGTAGAACCGGATTATTTTGACTGTGACGAAACTGAATTTCTCTTTTTCCTGAATTCCATGTTTTGATCTGGATAATGATTATGACGCATATAGTTTGACTATAAATCCAAGAGACAAATATCTGACTGCTGTAGCAGTATAGTTTCTATTACGGTTACTGTTCACTCCGTTCACAGTAACACGCTTCGCGATGCACAGAAATCATGCTTTGCATGATTTCGCGCCGCAACTCTCGGGTTTTCTGTGAACTTTGTTCACAAAAAACACCTCGCGGAATGTTACCAGTGAACAGTAACCTATTACGAACTGATGGGATCAGGTAAAGATCCGGAAAGGACATTCTATGAAGAGAAGAGCATTATCATGGTTTATGGCAGCTGCACTTGGTGTTGGAACAATGGCTGGAGGTATTGGAAGCGCAAATATTGTATTGGCAGAAGAACAGAATGAAGAAACGGAAGCGGCAGATGAGACATCAGAAGAGCCAGCTGATGAGACGGATACAGACAGTTCTGTAATGAAAATTGGGGCACTAAAGGGGCCTACTGCAATGGGAATGGCACAGCTTCTGGACGATGAGAATTATGAGTTTTCCCTTGCTGCATCTCCAGATGAAATTGTTCCAATGATCGTTCAGGGACAGGTAGATGTAGCTGCTGTTCCATCCAATTTAGCCTCCGTTTTATATCAGAAAACAGATAAAAACGTTAGCGTTCTGGCAGTAAATACTCTTGGTGTTCTTTATCTGGTGGAGAATGGTGATTCCATTCAGTCTGTAGATGATTTAAAGGGAAAAACGATTTATGCCAGCGGTAAAGGTGCAACTCCGGAGTATGCGTTAAACTCTGTTCTGAAGTCTAATGGACTGGATCCGGAGAAGGATGTGACCATTGAGTACAAGTCTGAGCATGCAGAGGTTGTAGCAGCGCTTGCAGAAGACCAGACAGCAGTTGGACTTCTTCCACAGCCTTTTGTAACCACTGCACTTATGAAGAATGAGAACCTTCGTGTGGCCCTTGACCTGAATGAGCTTTGGGAGTCTTCTGCAACAGATGGAAGCAGGCTGGTAACAGGTGTTGTAATTGCCAGAAATGATTATCTGAAAGAGCATGAAGCAGATATTGATGCGTTTATGGATGCATATAAGGACTCTGTAGAATTTGTAAATTCTGATACAGAAGCAGCTGCCCAGATCATTGGAAACCATGATATTATTCCGGCAGAAGTTGCAGCAAAAGCCATTCCGGAATGCAGTATTGTATTTATGGAGGGCGACGAAATGCAGACCATTCTTTCCGGCTATCTGAACACACTAAATGAGCAGAATCCGGAAACAATCGGAGGTCAGTTACCAGATGAGGACTTCTATTATAAACGCTGATAAGGCAAAAAAATATCGGATATTT
Source organism: Ruminococcus sp. AM42-11 (assembly GCF_003480145.1). NCBI lineage: Bacteria > Bacillati > Bacillota > Clostridia > Eubacteriales > Oscillospiraceae > Ruminococcus > Ruminococcus sp. AM42-11. The sequence goes on from NZ_QUIO01000009.1 coordinate 12,675, forward strand.
TATAAAATTGTGGCAGCTGCTGTATGGATTATGGTATGGCAGCTGACCAGTATGTGGCTGAAACAGGAGATCCTTCTGGCATCTCCTGTTTCTGTTATAAAGAGACTTACCGAATTGATTGTAATGGAAGATTTCTGGAAATCTGTGGTGTTCAGTTTCGTAAGGATTATACTGGGATTTTCTCTGGCTTTGATCCTGGGAACGGTTCTGGCGGCGCTTTCTTCTGCTTTTTTTGCTGTGGAAGTGCTGATGGAGCCATTGATCATGGTGATAAAAGCTACGCCAGTTGCTTCTTTTATCATTCTGTGCCTGATTTGGATCCCATCCAGAAACTTATCCGTTTTTATTTCGTTTCTCATGGTTTTTCCAGTGGTATATACAAATATTCTGGAAGGAATCAGGCAGACGGACAAACAGCTTCTGGAGATGGCAGATTCCTTTGGAGCGGGAGTGGGAAAAAAATTACAATTTATCTATCTTTCCCAGGTTATGCCATATGCAGTTACTGCCTGTAAACTGGGACTTGGTCTCTGTTGGAAAGCGGGAATTGCGGCTGAAGTAATCGGCATTCCTGCTGGTTCCATCGGTGAAAAATTATACAAAGCCAAGGTGTATCTGGAGACACCAGACCTGTTTGCATGGACAATTGTCATTATTGCAGTGAGTGTGGGATTTGAGAAGATTTTTATGTTTGCGTTGAGAAGAAGTGTGGGAGAATAACCGTAAAAGGAAGCATTTTCGAGAAAATATCCGGGCGAAAATGCTTCCTTTTTATAGGGAGCTTTAAAACCTGCATATCCTGCAGAAAGCCTTTGCTTTAGTCTACTCCGTTTTTTGCGCAGATATCAGCGAGACAGCATCTGTCGCAATAAGGCCTGGTTCTGGCAGTACAGACTTTCCGTCCGTGGTTTACCAGGCGGTGACAGAAGTCATTTCCCTCTTCCGGCGGAATGATTTTCCACAGTGCCATTTCAACTTTCTTAGGATCCTTGATTCCATCCACAAGGCCAATCCGGTTGGTGAGACGAATGCAGTGTGTATCAGTGACAATAGCTGGTTTACCGAATACATCGCCCATGATCAGATTGGCACTTTTGCGTCCTACACCAGGGAGGGCGAGAAGAGCGTCAAAGTCACATGGAACATTGTCATGGTATTTTTCATGCAGGATTTTCATGCATGCGCTGATGTCTCTGGCTTTACTTTTTCCCAGTCCGCAAGGCTTTACAATCGCTTCAATTTCTTCAGGGGTAGCTGCTGCAAGTGCGGCTACGTCCGGATATCTGGCATACAGATCCTGCACTACAACATTGACTCTGGCATCTGTACACTGTGCTGCCAGCCGTACGCTAACCAACAGTTTCCAGGCTTCATCGTAATCAAGAGTGCAATCTGCCAGGGGGTATTCTTTCTTTAATCGATCTATCACTTCAAGAGCGAGTTCTTCCTTTGTCATTTTGTAAAATCCTTTCATGAATGATGTATTCATTGTAATTGGAAATCCTCGATTTTGCAAGGTTATGCTGCTTTATTTTGTACGAACTTAGGGGAACAGTAATGGGAAAAAGATCACTGTTGACTCTGCAGACAGTAACAGAAAAAGAGTAATACTTCAGAGTGAAAATGTGAATATTGTTAAAAAAAATCCCGCGACAGCTATATATACTGCCACGGGATGGACTTTTTTAGTTTAAATGCCAGATATCTTTATTATACTGCTCAATGGTTCTGTCAGAAGAGAAGAATCCGGCTTCTCCGATATTTACGAGCATTTTCTTTGCCCAGCTGTTACGGTCTTCATAATCTGCAAATACCTGATCTTTAACTTTAATATAATCTTTGAGATCCAGCAAAGTCATAAACCAGTCTTTATTCAAAAGCTCGTTATAGAAGTTTCTCAGATGTTCCTCTTTACCAAGCTTCAGCATCGGCTCGCTGACAATAAAATCTACATACTTTTTAATATCAGCATCTCCCTCATAAATTGATCTGGAATTGTAATCCATCTTCTCATAATGCTTGATAATTTCATCACTGGACTCACCAAAGATATAAATATTATCCTTGCCAACCAGATCGCTGATCTCAACATTTGCTCCGTCCATAGTACCAAGAGTAATAGCACCATTCAGCATAAACTTCATGTTTCCGGTACCGCTTGCCTCCTTGGAAGCCAGGGAAATCTGCTCGGAAATATCGCAGGCAGGGATCAGTTTTTCAGCAGCACTTACATTGTAGTTTTCCACCATAACAAGCTTCATATAAGGTGCTACGTCCGGATCATTCTGAATCAGGGTTTCCAGAGTCAGAAGCAGATGAATGATATCTTTTGCAATGTAATAAGCAGGAGCTGCTTTTGCACCAAAGATGAAAGTAATCGGTCTTTCCGGTTTCTTTCCGTCTTTGATTTCCAGATACTTATAAATAATATAAAGAGCATTTAACTGCTGACGTTTATACTCATGAAGTCTCTTGATCTGGATATCAAAAACACTGTTTTCATCAATCTCGATGCCAGTATTTTCCAGAACAAAATCCTTGCAGATCTTCTTTGCATTTGTCTTGATCTCAAGCAGCTGATCCAGAACCTTCTGGTCATCTTTGTAAGCCAGAAGCTTCTTCAGTTCATCGGCATCTTTCTTATAACCCTCTCCAATAAGTGAAGAAATAAACTTGGTCAGTGGCTGGTTGCAATACATTAACCAGCGGCGGAAAGTAATACCATTGGTCTTATTATTGAATTTTTCAGGATAAATTTCATAAAACTGATGCAGCTCGGAGTTCTTCAGAATCTCTGTATGAAGGGCTGCAACACCATTGATTGAGAAGCCATAATGAATGTCCATATGTGCCATATGAACCAGATTATTGCTGTCAATAATAGCAAGATTTTCAGCCGGATATTTGGCTTTTACTTTTTCATCCAGCTTGCGGATGATCGGAACCAGCTGTGGAACAATGTCTTCCAGATAATGGATTGGCCATTTTTCAAGTGCCTCAGCCAGAATTGTATGATTGGTATATGCACATACATGGGAAACGATTTCAGCAGCTTCATCAAAGTCAATTCCACGCTCACCAAGAAGGCGGATGAACTCAGGAATGATCATACTTGGGTGAGTGTCGTTGATCTGAACGACAGCATAATCAGCCAGATCATGAAGGTTGCTTCCCTTGGAAACTGCCTCATCCAGAATCAGCTGAGCGGCATTGCTGACCATGAAATACTGCTGGTAAACACGAAGCTTACGTCCATCTTCATCACTGTCATCCGGATACAGGAACAGTGTCAGATTGTGGAGAATATCCTTTTTGTTAAAGGTAATTCCATCATGAACCATGGACTCATCTGCCAGATCAATGTCAAAAAGATTAAGGTGGATCGCTTTGTTTTCATAGCCTGCAACATCAATACTATACATGGTAGATTTCAGGGAAAAACCTCTGAAAGGAACCATATAAGTTACATTTGTAGCAGTCAGCCAGGAATCAGGAGTGATCCATGGATTCGGTACTTCATGCTGAAGATTGTCTTCAAAAACTTGTTTGAAAAGTCCAAGATGGTAATTCAGACCAATACCTTCTCCAGGAAGTCCAAGTGTTGCAATAGAATCCAGGAAACATGCAGCCAGACGTCCAAGACCACCATTTCCAAGAGATGGTTCCGGCTCAACAGATTCAATTTCTGCAAGAGATTTGCCATTTTTTTTCAGAAATTCTGCAACCTCATCGTAGATTCCAAGATTGATCAGATTGTTGGAAAGAAGCTTACCAATGAGAAATTCGGCAGAAATATAGTAAATTTTTTTCTTGCCATCGTGATAGCCTTTTGCAGCTAACTGCTCTTTTGTATAGGTGAGAAGTGCTTCGTATACTTCCTGGTCGGTACATGCTGCGCAGTCTTTGTGGAACATGTTCTGGATCATAGTTTCTAAAGCTTTCATAATTATTTTCTCCTTTCGAGAGCGTGTGAATGATGCTCGTCTGAAATCCACCGGTATGCCTGATGCCGTGGACATCACCTTTGTTCGATGGTGTTATATTAGCATATGCATCTCTTAGAAAAATACAACAAAACTGTTCTGTTATGACATTTTTTTGCGGAATTTGTGAGGGGACAGCTGATTGGCTTCCTGAAATTTTTTTATAAAATAACTGGTATTGTTAAAACCTACATCCAGAGCAATGTCCGTCACAGATGCATCTGTATGCAAAAGCAGGGACTTTGCCTTTTCAAGTCTGTAGTCATTCAGGTAGGCTGCTGCTGTTTTTCCGGTATACTGTTTGAACAGCTTCATAAAATAGAATTCACTGTAATTGGAAAGACCGGACAGTTCCTTTACAGACAGAGGCTCACGGTAATGGGCACTGATATAGTCCAGGACCTTTTTTACAGATAAAAGATTCCTGTTCTGTTCGGCATCTGTAGTAATGATGTAATTTCCTGCCAGCATTTCATAAAAAAGCCCATAGAAAAGTCCTTTCAGCTTCATATAATAGAAGGGCGGTTTTTCCTTGTGGCATTTATGGATCTCGCAGAAAAGATGGAAAATATTATTATAATTTTCATTGGCAGGAGTGATCAGATGGGTGAATTCTGCCCGGTTCTCCATAAGCAGGGAGATTACTTTTTCCTGACAGAGATCCCCTGCAGGACCCGCCAGAAAGCTAAGGTCAAACACCACGCTTCTGTAATATAAAATATGTCTGGAATCTGACTTGATTCCATGCAGAACACCGCTGTTGACAATGAGAAGATCTCCCTCTTTCAGACGCAGTGTTTCCCGGTTAAGCCTTGCAAGCCCGTTTCCCTTGTCAATACAGATGATCTCCATTTCTTTATGCCAGTGGTTGTATAAGGAGCGGAAAATCTCACAATTATCTGTATAAGTTTCTACTGGCAGCTCAAAAGAACCATGGGTTTCAAGCTCCTTCATGGTTTCGTCTACGTTTGGTGAAATATCAGGTATTTTATCTGCCATGGCATCCTCCCTGAAAATGAGTATTATCCACAAGCTTCACGAAGCATGCAGAATTGTGTTATCTATGAACTTTGTTCACAAAAACGCCTCGCGGAACGTTACCAGTGAACCGTAACGAAATGTAAACAATAGCGAAATTTGTTTGCTTATAATTAATATATGTTATCATTGTCTTGTATTATACGTTATGCGTCAAACCTTCGCAAGTCTGTAGAAATTTTCGAAAATCTGACGCTTTTATTGGAAAAGAAAACCAGGTGGTTTATAATAAGGATTAAAAGAGCTGCTGTTCAGTATCTGCACATTGACAAAAGCGGTTACTTAATATTCGCTCTGGATGTGCAAAAGATACAGCGGAAAGGAAGGCATTTTGAAGATAGATTTTAAACATGCAAGAGGCGTTTTCGAGGATTATTTAAATGGATATGACAGAGAAGATGAAAAGATAAAATTAAAAATCATTCACACATATGGGGTGGTAAAAAGTGCTCGTGAAATTGGTCACAGAATGCATTTGAATGAGGAAGACCAGCAGCTTGCAGAGCTTATTGCCCTGCTTCACGATATTGGAAGATTCCAACAGCTTCGTCTTTATAACAGCTTTTCACCGGACACTATGGATCACGCTGCATTCGGTGTACAACTGTTATTTGAGGGAGAAAATCCGATGATCAGCAGATTCATAGAAGACCGAAGCTATGATGACATCATTCGCGTGGCAATTGCCAGACACAGTGATTTCAGGCTGGAAGGAATTCAGGACGAAAGAACTCTTTTCCACGCAAAAATGATCCGCGATGCGGACAAGCTGGACAATTGCAGAGTGAAGCTGGTGGATTCTGTGGAGGCTATGATCGGTGTCCCTCAGGAGCATGCCGGAGAGGGCAAAATATCTCCAAAGGTATGGGAATCCTGCCTGAGAAAAGAGGCAGTTTCATCTCCTGACCGGATTACGTCCGTAGATTACTGGGTGTCCTATGCAGCGCAGTATTATGACCTGAATTTTAAGGAAACATGGCAGATCATGAAAGAAAAGAATTATATTTCCAGGATTATAAAGCGGTTGGAATATAAGGATAAAGACACCAGAGAAAAGATGGAAATACTGGAGCAGCAGATGAACGCTTACATGGAGAAAATCCTATGCTGAGCTCTCAGATTTCTTACCAGATCATCCGCAGCAGCCGCAAAACTATGAGCCTGGAAATTAAGGCTGATGGCAGTGTTGTTGTACGCGCGCCTCTCCGTCTTTCCGAAGCAAAAATTCAGAAATTTGTGGAAGAAAAACAAGAATGGATCCTGAAAAATCTGGAAAAAATCCAGAAAAGAGATGCACAGAAGGAGAACGTACAAAAGCTGTCTGCCCTGGAAAGACAGCATCTGCAGAATAAAGCCTGCGTGGTAATTCCAAGGCGAGTGGCATATTATGCAGAAAAGTTAGGGGTAAGCTATGGGAAAATTACCCTGCGTCAACAGAAAACAAGATGGGGAAGCTGTGCCGCAAATGGAAATCTGAATTTTAACTGGCTGTTAATTCTGGCACCTCCTGAGGTGCTGGATTATGTGGTGGTCCATGAGCTTTGCCACCGTAGGGAAATGAACCATTCCCAGGCATTCTGGAAAGAAGTTGAGAAGATCCTTCCAGATTACCGGGAAAGACAAAAGTGGCTAAAAGACAACGGCTGGAGATTAATGGAGGAGGGTTTTTAATGAGAAAAAAAGGAAAAAAATGGTTCGGTTTGCTTATTGCAATCGTATTTTTATGTGCATTCTGTGTACCGGTAGCGGCTGCGTCCAAGCTTCCCAGATTACAGGTAAAAGGCACACAGCTTGTAAACAGCAGTGGGAAAAAAGTACAGCTTAGAGGTATCAGCACCCATGGTCTGTCCTGGTATCCAGAGTATGTAAATCAAAGTGCATTTACTTTTATGAAGAAAAACTGGAAGGTAAATGCAGTGCGTCTTGCCATGTATACTGCTGAATATAACGGCTATTGTACCGGGGATGCATCCAATCGGCGTAAGCTGGAAGCGTGTATTGATAACGGTGTAAAATATGCCACAAATGCAGGTATGTATGTGATTATTGACTGGCATATTTTAAGTGATGGAAACCCTCAGCAAAATCAGAAAGAAGCTTTGAAGTTTTTCAAAAAAATGGCAAAAAAATACAAAAATAATACCAATGTGATCTACGAAATCTGTAATGAGCCAAATGGAGGAACATCCTGGAGTACAATAAAAAAATACGCTGAAAAGATTATAAAAGGTATCCGCACCTATGACAAAAAAGCTGTGATTCTGGTAGGAACGCCCAACTGGTCACAGGATGTAGATCAGGCTGCGCTTTCCCCGGTTAGTAAGAAATACAGGAAAAACGTAATGTACACCCTGCACTTTTACGCAGCAACACATAAGGAATGGCTGAGAGATAAAGCACAGGCTGCCCTTGATAAAGGACTGCCGTTATTTGTATCCGAGTTTAGTATCTGTGATGCTTCTGGAAATGGTGGACTTGATAAAGCTGAAGCAAAAAAGTGGCTGACTTTCCTGGATAAAAACAATATCAGCTATATGGCATGGAGCCTGTCAAATAAGGCAGAAAGCTCTGCATTTATAAAATCCGGCTGCAGTAATACAGGAAAATGGTCCTCAAAGAATCTGACAGCAGCAGGAAAATGGATTACAAACTGGTATAAAAAGAAATAAAAAGAAATAAAAAGAACACATTGGAAAGTGTTTTTTTCTATAGTTTTGAGAATTTTGAGCAGTTGCAAATCAAAATATAAATGACTGAAATGGAGTTAATTAAGTGGAAATAATCGCAGATCTTCACATTCATTCCAGATATTCCATGGCAACAAGCAAGCTTGGAACCCCGGAATATCTGGATCTGTGGGCAAGAAAAAAAGGAATTTCTTTAGTGGGAACCGGTGATTTTACCCATCCTGCCTGGCGGGAGGAACTGAAAGAAAAGCTGGTTCCGGCAGAAAGTGGACTGTATCGGTTAAGAGATGAATATGTGCTGGAAGAGGCGAAAATGCTTCCTGGGGGAGCTCCCCGTTTCGTAATTACAGGGGAGATCAGTTCTATCTATAAGAAGAATGGAAAGTGCCGCAAGGTGCATAATGTACTTCTTTTATCCGGCCTTGAAGAAGCAGATAAAATAGCTGGGAGACTGGAAAAGATTGGAAATATTCACTCAGACGGAAGGCCAATACTGGGACTTGATTGTCACGATCTTCTGGAAATTTTACTGGAAAACTGTGCCGATGGAATGTTGGTTCCGGCACATATCTGGACTCCCCACTTCGGGCTTTTTGGTGCCGCATCAGGGTTTGATACCATGGAAGAATGTTTTGAAGATCTTACTTCATATGTTCATGCTGTGGAAACGGGATTATCTTCAGATCCACCTATGAACTGGCGTTTATCTGCACTTGATGGACTTCAGCTGATCTCAAACTCAGATGCACATTCTCCATCAAAGCTTGGAAGAGAGGCTAACTTACTGGACATTGAATTGTCCTATCAGGGACTTTATGGTGCTGTCCAATATGGAAAAGGTTTTCTTGGAACACTGGAATTTTTCCCGGAAGAGGGAAAATATCACTATGATGGACACAGAAAATGTCACATCTGTCTGAGTCCGGAAGAAGCAGAAAAGTATCATGGAATATGTCCTATATGTGGGAAAAAACTGACTATGGGAGTGAATCACAGAATTATGGATCTGGCTGATAGAGAAAATGGGTTTGTGAGAAAAAATGCCAGACCTTTTGAGAGCATTGTACCTCTTCCTGAGGTGATTTCTGCCTGTGTTGGAAAGGCTGTAACCACCAAAACAGTCACTGGTGAATATGAAAAGATGCTTCAGAAACTGGGAAATGAATTTGATATTTTAAGGGAAATTCCCATTGCGGATATTGAGAAAGAAAGTAGTCACATGATTGCTTCAGGCATTCGGAAACTTAGAAACAGAGAAGTAATCTGTAAACCTGGATTTGACGGCGAGTATGGGAAAATCTGTCTGTTTTGAGGAAAAGGCTGTTTTTTGAAAAAATATAGATGAATGTGGTATAAGGAACGGTGAAATGATAGAAAATAAGAGAATTAAAATTGGAATTATTTCAGATACACATGGTCTTTTACGGACAGAAGTTCTGGACATATTACAGTCCTGTGACTGCATTTTTCATGCTGGAGATGTGGACAGACCGGAGCTTCTGGATACTATAAGATCATTGGGCGCTTTATATGTAGTGCGAGGAAACAATGATGGATACTGGGCACAGAATCTGCGAAGAAGCTTGAACTTTACAGTTGGAAATGTGAAATTCTTTATGGTTCATGACAGGAAAGATGTTGCCTGGGAGTTAGGGGATACCCAGGTGGTGATTTTTGGACACAGTCATCAGTATTTTGCAAAAGAAATTGACGGAAGGCTGTGGCTGAACCCTGGAAGCTGCGGCAGAAGCCGCTTTGGTGGAGACGTGACCATGGCAGTTATGACCGTGGAAAACGGCAGCTGGCAGGTGGAAAAAATCGTGCTCTGAACAGTTGCAATGTGGAAAAAAGGAATATCCAGAACACAGTTTTACAATTATGTTGTAGAAAAATTGGGAAAAACAGGGGAGAGAATTGTCGAAAGATGACATTGCAATTTTAACAAGATAATGTATAATAGGGCAGAAGAAAAAGCCATGAAAGAAATGAGGATTTGCAGTGGAGAAAAAAGAAATCGATGTAAAATTCATTGTAGGAATTGTCATTCTTCTGGTGATCTTTGGCGTAGTAGGCGGCTCGTTCTGGAATCTGGTTGCCAGACAGGCACAGAAAGACAAACAGGAGGAAGCCCGTCTGGAAAATGAAGCCATAAGAGCTATTTATGTGGAAGCCGGAGATATACTGAAGGAAATGGTATTCGTAGATATGGATAAAAAAACTGTTTTCAAGGCAGCGATTCCCAAGGAAGGAATTTATAACAAAAATGATAAATTAATTGCCGGGGATACCTTGGAAAATGGAGATATGGTGAAAATCTACGGTGACAGAAATATGACAAGATCCATCCCTGCACAGTATCCAGGGATTACAAAGATGAAGCGAAATGGCAGGGCTTCTCTTGAGGAGCTTCAGCCTTATCTGGAAATTGCAAATGAACTTCTTTGTGGAGACAGCGAGGAGGAAGACAAAAAGTGAAGTATCTGAGGCAGTTTTGTATTATTTTGCTGGTTTCAGCGTTGGGTGAGGGATTACATATCCTTTTGCCTCTTCCGGTACCGGCCAGTGTATATGGTCTTGTGCTGATGCTTGGAGCACTTGCAAGCGGAATTCTGAAACTTGAGCAGGTAGAGGAAGCAGCAGATTTTCTGGTTGAAATTATGCCGGTTATGTTCGTTCCTGCAGGTGTGGGACTTTTGGAAGCGTGGGGTGATCTGCAACCAATCTGGCTTCCTGTTGTGCTCATAACAATTCTGACAACCGTCATTGTAATGGTAGTTACTGGACGCAGTACTCAGTTTGTGATCAGAAAGGACAGGGGGAAAGATAAGAAATGATAAATTTTATAGAAAATTCCCTGTTTTTCGGGGCGGCATTAAGTCTGGCTGGATATGAGGTCGGTCTTTTGCTGAAGAAAAAGTTTAAAATGGCGCTGTTTAATCCTCTTTTGATTGCAATTCTATGTGTAATGGGAATGCTTCAGTTTATGCAGGTGGATTATAAGACCTACAATGCAGGCGGTCAGTATATCAGTTATCTGCTTACTCCTGCTACAGTATGTCTTGCGGTACCGCTTTACAGACAGCTTACTCTGCTTCGTAAGAATCTGAAAGCTGTCGTTATAGGAATTGTTTCCGGTGTACTTGCAAGTATGGTCAGTGTCTTGATTTTTGCAAAGCTGTTTGGACTTTCCCATTCGGAGTATGTTACTCTGCTTCCGAAATCCATTACTACAGCCATTGGAATGGGTGTATCGGAAGAACTTGGCGGACTTGTTACGATCACGGTTGCAGTTATTATTATCACTGGTGTGCTGGGAAATGTGATTGCGGAGGCAGTCCTTAAAGTGGCAAAAATTGAGGAGCCTATCGCGAAAGGTCTGGCACTTGGAACTTCAGCCCATGCCATAGGTACATCTAAGGCAATGGAACTGGGTCCTGTAGAAGGTGCTATGAGCAGCCTGGCAATTGCCGTTGCCGGACTTCTTACTGTTATTGCCGCTTCTGTGTTCGCTGGATTTATGTAAAAACATGTTTGTGGATTAACTACTATGAAAGTATAGCGAATAAATAAGCCTGTAGACATGTTCATTTAGATTTTGTAAAAAGTAAAACGTCTGATTCTGTTTGAAACAGGTTCAGACGTTTTTTTATCACTTAAAACCGAACAGATATTCGGAAATTACTGATTCATACCGTTTTATAGGACTGATATTGTGGTAGACTAGTCTCATAAAGAAAATATGTTCGGAAAATACGTTCGGTATTTGATGGCGGATGATATTGGAGTTTGGGAAACGGAGGAGATATTATGTGGAAATCAGGCAGAAGTATTAACAGCAGAAGAGCTGCCCTTGCAGAGGGATATATGGAGGATACACAGGAGAGCCGCGGCAGGAAATTTTCCGGGAGCACAGCCATGATACTGGGACTTTTTATTACGTTGGAGCTCATGATCGGGGGAGCTATGATCTTTAATTATGATTTTCATGGTGCAGATCTTATTGCTCTGCTCTTTGCTTTTATGGTATTATATTCTGGAGTCGTAGCAGTATTGACAGATAAATAGGAGTAAGGATATGCCAAAATCTTTCCAGCAGAAACTGAAAATTTTATATCTTATGCGAGTCTTTTCTGAGAAAACAGATGAGGCACATCCCATGAGTGTGAAAGATCTGATTTCCTATCTGGAGAGTCTGGGAATTCATGCAGAGCGGAAGACGATATATGACGATATAGAGACTTTGCGTGTGTTCGGAATGGATATTATGAATCGAAGAGAGAGACCGTCTGGTTTTTATCTTGCAAGCCGTGAGTTTGAGACTGCAGAGCTGAAGCTTCTTGTAGATGCTGTTCAGTTTTCCAGATTTCTTACTGTTGGGAAATCGCGGCAGTTGATCCAGAAACTGGAGCACCTTACCAGTATTTATCAGGCCAAAGACCTGCAGCGGCAGGCAATCGTACTGGATCGGGTGAAGAATACAAACGAGAGCATTTATTATAATGTAGATGAGATACACAGAGCAATTTCACAGAACAGACAGATCAGCTTCCAGTATACAGAATGGACAGTGTCCAAGGAGAGACATCTGAAGAAAGGTGGAGCTCGCTATCAGATCAGTCCATGGCAGATGATATGGCAGGATGGTAATTATTATCTGATAGGAGTTGATGAGAAGAGTGGCATTGTGAAGCATTACCGCGTAGATAAAATGTTGAAGATCCTTACAGAGAATGAAGCAAGAAATGGTGCCGAACTCTTCCGGAAATTTGACAGTGCCAGATTTGCTGCCGGTACTTTTGGAATGTTTGGAGGCCGTGAAGAGAAAGTTAATCTGGAATTTGAGAACCATCTTGTGGGTGTAATGATTGATCGATTTGGGCAGGATATTATGATCATGTCCAAAGACAATGAGCACTCCGTCACCAGGGTACAGGTGAATGTAAGTACACAGTTTTATGGCTGGCTTGCTGCCCTTGGAAATAGCGTGAGAGTGATTTCACCGGAGAATGTGCGAAAAGAATACCGGGATTTTTTAAGAAAAGCCCTGGAGAATTATGAAGGATAAAAGCATGACGGTTAAATCCAGACTTTTGGAGTTATTAGAACAGCATAAAGGTGAAACTTTATCTGGCGAGGATATTGGCAGGGAGCTTTCCTGTACACGAGCCGCAGTTTGGAAAGCTGTGAACAGTCTGCGCCAGGAAGGATACCCCATTGAGGCCGGACCGAATAAGGGATATATGCTTGCAAGAGAGAGTAATCTGATTTCAGCAGAGGGAATCAGACTTTTTCTGGAGGATCCACAGGTTGAGATAAAAATATTTGATGCAATCAGCTCTACCAATCTGGAGGCAAGGCAGCTGGCTGTGAGCGGAATGGCTGGACACGGCTCTTTTGTTGTTGCCATGGAGCAGACAGTAGGAAGAGGACGAAGAGGCAGGGAGTTTTATTCTCCTAAAGGCAGTGGGATTTATCTCAGTGTTATTCTGGAACCGAAGGGGACACTGGAGGGCAGTCTTCTGATCACTACTGCAGCAGCTACTGCAGTGCATAAGGCTGTGAAAGAAGTATGCGGTGTAAAACTTGGAATTAAATGGGTAAATGACCTGTACAAGGATAACCGTAAGGTTTGTGGTATTCTTACAGAGGCGGTCACAGATTTTGAAAGTGGAAATATAGAATTTGCAATTGTAGGAATTGGGCTGAACCTGTACGTTGAGCAGGAACAATTCCCCAAAGAGCTTCAGGAAATTGCCGGAGGAATCTATGAAGATGAACAATCCTCCAGAACTGCGGACAGGAACCGCCTTGCAGCGCAGATTGTGAACTATCTTCTGGAAGAAACCCGGGAATTGAAATTGTCGGAAGAATACGTGGAACATAATATTGTTCCAGGAAATGAAATTACAATTACAGATAATAAAAGCAGCAGAAGTGCCAGAGCATTAGCGATTTGTCCAGATGGGAAATTGCTGGTTCAGGAGACTGATGGCACTCAGAGTAAGCTGGCTTTTGGAGAAATCTCAATAAAAATACCGCCGATAAAATAAATTTATCGGCGGTAAAGTTATTAGAAATATTATGTGGCAGATACCTGACTTTTATTGGAATAGTTACTCTATTTTGCAGCATTATTGTCTGGCTCAGCAGTAATGAATGGTTGAACTGAAGTAGTATCCGAAATTTTGATATCGGTATTCTTTATTACATTATCCGCATTCTGATCTGGCTGTGTTGTTGAAGACACTGTTGAGGCAGGTGCTGATTTTGTATTCATTTGTGGAGCGCTGTTATCAACAGGCTGTTGATAAGGACGATATGGCTGCCAATAATGTTCTGACACATCTTTTTACAATCAGCTTTTTCGTCAGGAGAGATGCTTTTGATTTTTCCTGTAAGAAGCTGATAACCGGCAACGATGATCAGAATTCCAATGATAACAGAAGGAATCTGGTACATGATATCCTGTATAATAATAGCCAGAGAATTTGGTAAAATCCAGAAGAGCAGATCACGGAAACCATTCCAGAAAACAGCAACTCCGAAAACAATCAGGAGAATTGCCGCAATTTTAATATGTTTTTGCGAGAGCCTGATATTATTCTGAAATATACGGTCAAGATGCAGAATATAGTTATCCTCTATCGCGTAAAATTCTTCTTCCGGCAGTTCTTTCAAGTTATGAACATGGAAGAAACTGTAGAACCATAATACAGGAAGAAAGATAACCAGAGAGGAGATATTAAGCCCTCCGGCAATTGCGATAATAGCCCAGAATAGAGTCATAATGCTGATTCCCTGCTTAAAGAATCCCATATACATTTCTCCCGCACCAGGAATCAGGGAAGAGATAAAAAGCAGGAATCCCTTTTTTTGTTTTTGCATGTTAGTTACCTCCGTTTGTTATTGTATTTGAAATAGAATTAATGTAGTTGACAACTTTCTGGGGAGCATCAGAGATTCCATCTGTAATTCCATTTGAAAAATTACGTAATGAAGTTCTAATTTCCCGGCGCGTTTCAGATGATTTGGCTGTGGACTGCGGAAGCTGAGGCGAGACGAAGTCCATTTGCCCAAGGCTGAACAACATAACCAGTGCAAGTACGACTCCGACTACAGTGCGGAGCCCCTCATAGAAAAACCGCATTTTATAGGTAGCATTCGCTGCTGTTTTCTGTATCTGAATATCAGGAGCTGTAACACGTTCCATAATTGTTTCTTTCAGATAGGCGGGAGCTGAGGATGCATGATCTGTATATTTGTCCGCAAGCTGGTTAAGACAGTAGTCGCAGTGCTTCATATGTTCCAGAAATGCAATGATTTCATCAGTGTTCATCTCTTCATTTTGAAAATTATTCAGGTCATTATTATTGATATGCATTTAATCGCTCCTTTCTGCCAACATTTTTTTCAACATGTTTTTTGCACGATATAGCTGTGTCTGAATGGTCTTAGGGTTTTTGCCTTCTTTTTGCGATATTTCTGTTACGGACATCTGTTTACAGAAATGAGCAATGGCAATTTCCTTGTAAGGACTTTTCAGGCCGCTGCATATCCGAAATACCTGCTGTTCCGAATCAGACTGCAGATACTGTTCCTCTGGGGAAGAATGATTCTCCAGATCAGGAAGCTGTGAGAAATAAATATCTTCCGTTGGAATTGAACGGCGTCCGGCAGCTTTTAGGAAATCAAGGCATTTGCGTACTGCAATTTTGCTAAGCCAGGCTTTTTCATAAAGCCCATCGAAGTGGGCGAGACTTTTGTAGGCAGACAGGAATACCTCTTGAGTGAGGTCTTCTGCATCGAAAGGATTACCTACTGATTTCAGACATATGGAATATATCAGATTCTGGTATTGGTCAATCAGATATTCCAGATATTCTTCCTGTGAAATGTTATCAGCCTCCTTCCTGTCCGTTCTCTAATTATAACGCGACTGCCTGATAAAGTTCTTCAAAAATAAATAAAAATTTTGTAATTATTCAGCTGGTACTATTTTGCAAGGTGTTTTTACTATAAAAGTCCCGGATGGAAACCATGAATGAGCCATGCTTGCATGAGAGAATTCATAGATATCGGATGGGCTAGAGCGTGTTTGAAAAATCATTCCCGCAATCTGCACGCACCACTTTGTGGGAGATTGCGGTATATTTGAACACGTCCTGAAATGACTAAATACAGAGAAAAAATAAAAATTGCGGGAAGAGCATAAATAGACTATAATCAGTTTCGTGAATAAAAGATAGAAATAAATCCTGCTGTT
This sequence comes from Ruminococcus sp. AM42-11, assembly GCF_003480145.1. NCBI lineage: Bacteria > Bacillati > Bacillota > Clostridia > Eubacteriales > Oscillospiraceae > Ruminococcus > Ruminococcus sp. AM42-11. The sequence continues at coordinate 28,646 of NZ_QUIO01000009.1, forward strand.
TAATTTATGAAAGAAGGAGCATTTATGTACGATACAAAAAAGTTATATTATGAAGATGTATATAAAAAAGAATTTACCGCCAAGGTGTTGGAGTGTCGTGAGAGCAAAAAAGGCTATGAAATAATTATAAACCAGACCGCTTTTTATCCAGAAGGAGGCGGACAGCCCAGTGACACCGGTATATTAGGCGGAATAAATGTTAAGGAAGTTCATGAGAAGGATGGAGAGTTAGTTCATTATACAGATGGGCCTTTGGAAGTTGGTATGGATGTAATAGGAAAAATTAACTGGGGCAGAAGATTTGACCTTATGCAGCAGCATTCCGGAGAGCATATTGTAAGTGGGCTGGTACACGAAGCATTTGGATATGACAATGTGGGATTCCACATGGGAAGCGATGTGATCACCATCGATTTCAGCGGAATGCTGGATGAAGAACAAATGGCCGAAATCGAAGCGAAAGTGAATCAGATTATCTGGGAAAACCAGGAAGTTGAGATTTTTTATCCTACAGAGGAGGAACTTAAAAATCTGGATTACAGAAGCAAGAAAGAGCTTTCCGGATGGGTTCGTATTGTGCGCTTTCCAGGAGCAGATACCTGCGCATGCTGCGGAACTCATGTGACGCGTACTGGAGAAATTGGAATGGTGAAGTTGCTTTCTGTGGTGAAATTCCGTGAGGGGGTTCGTATGGAAATGCTGTCAGGTAAGCGAGTGCTTGATTATCTGAATATGGTAAATGAACAGAATCGTCAGATTTCCGTGAAGCTGTCTGCGAAAATGGACAAAACAGCGTCAGCGGTAGCAAGGCTTCAGGATGAAAATTTTGCTCTGAAGGGAAGAGTACATGCATTAGAAGAAGAATTTATCGTTGGCGAAGCTGCTAAATGGAAAGAAAAAGAGAATGTGCTTTTATTCCAGGAAGGAATGGAAGCAGGAAGCGTTCAGAAGCTTACAGATGCAATTTTACAGGTTTGTAAGGGGCGTTGTGCAGTATTCTCCAGGAATGCAGATGGAAGCTATAAGTATGCTATGGGAGAAAAAGACGGAGACTTACGTCAGTTTACAAAAGAGATGAATGCAGTATTGAATGGCAGGGGAGGCGGTAAGCCTTTCTTTGTACAGGGGTCTGTGCAGGCTTCCGAGAAAGAAATTCGAGCCTTTTTCGAAAATAAATAGCAGTTGTTCAGTTCCTTCGCAAAAGCACCTTGCGGAATAGCACCCGCTGAATAGTTGCAATAAATAATAAAAGAGGATTGAAAAAAATCCGTATTAAAGTGTGTTTGAAAAAGCATTCCCACAATCTGTACGCCCCACTTTGCGGTATATTTTGCTGGAATTCGGTTGTTGTAGCTCGCTACGACGCCCTCCTCCGGACAAAATCTCCCACAAATTGTGACGCACATCTTGCAGAAGTCCTTTTTTTAAACACGTTCTGCGGAAGAAAGGAAAAGCTGAATTATTTTTCAAGATAATCAGTGTTATAGGAAGAAATGTTTGGAGAGTGTCATGCGCACCTGATCATGGATGGACTGAATTATAAAGATGCAATTTCTATTCATAAGGATCATGTAAACGATGAAGTGATACGGAAACATTTGAAAGCTTATGAAGAGCTGGGGATTGTCTTTGTAAGAGATGGTGGAGATGCATTAGGAGTATCGGAAAGAGCCAGGAAACTGGCACCAGAATATGGAATTGATTATCGTACTCCTATTTTTGCCATCCATAAAAATGGACACTATGGCTCTATCGTGGGAAAAGGTTTTGACACTATGAAAGAATACCATGTCCTTTTGAAAGAAGCGAAAAACAAAGGGGCAGATTTTATTAAAATTATGACCACAGGACTTCTGGATTTTAATAACCATGGACAGATTACCGGAACGCCTTTAGACAGGAAGGAAGTCTGCGAGATGGTACATATTGCCCATGAAGAAGGGATGGCGGTGATGAGCCATACCAATGGAATTTATGGTGTACAGGCAGCTGTGGAAGCTGGTGTGGATTCAGTAGAACATGGAAATTATATTGATCCGGAAACAATCAGAGAATTAGCTGACAGTGATAGTGTATGGGTTCCTACTCTTGTGACAATTCGAAATCTTCGTGGATGTGGAAGATATAAGGAATCAGTGCTTGATCCTATTATAGAACTGGCCACAAAGAACCTTCGTCTGGCATACAAGTACCGAGCAAAGGTGGCTCTTGGAAGTGATGCAGGAGCTTATATGGTCTTACATGGGAAGGGCTTAATGGATGAATACCAGGCATTTATGGACATTCTGGGAGAATCCGGGGATGTGAGAGCCTGGCTGGCAGATGGAGAGAAAAGGATTCAGGACACCTTCAGGCGTCCTGAATCTTGATAGATGTATAAATGTTGGAATTTTTGGATTTTGTAGGATCAAAGGTAATGCAGATACCTGCGCCGGATTCCATATTACTGGTGGAGGTATCCTTTGCCCCTTCTGTAAAGCAGGTTATGGTTGCGCCATCGCCAGTTTGAAGTGTGACGGTATTTGCTGTATGGCCTATAATTGTACCGCTGACTGAGCTGGTAATTTCCCGGCTTCCAAGAGAATCCGGATCATCACCGGTGACTGCTGTAACAGTAACACCATCCAGTGAATTTCCCTGAAATTGTCCAGTGTAAGTTATGGTTACATAGGAGCCTGGTGCTGTTCCACCTTTAAAGTAAGAAGGAGTCTGAGACAAATCTACATTTATTGTGCTATCAGAGCCAGAGGGAAGAACTGTGAGCGTATTCAGGGAAATATTCTGAATTTCTGCATGAATCTGCTGTTCTTTTGCTGAGTCATCGGCAGGAACTTGTGCAGGATCTGGTGTTGGTGTTGGATCTGGAAGTGTAAGCGGATCAATATCTGAAATGCTTAGTACTTTCAGATGACTGGCATTAAGAGAAGAACTTTGGGTATCCTGACTGGAAGTAAACTTGCCTTTAAAATGAATGTATACCCATACACCGGTACGGATGCCATTCTGATAATATTGTTCTGTTCCAGTGATTGGATAGGTGGCTGTTTTGCCTTTTTTATTTTTTATGGTAATGGTATTTGGAGTCAGACTCTGTACTTCCCCATAGGCCTTTCGTACTTCCAGCTGATTCTTTTTGTGAAAGTCGTCTACTACTTTCAATGCTTTTACAGTGCTGGTATCCTTGTTAGAGAGCTGCCCCTCATAAATGACACTGATTTCATCTCCAGTGATCATGCCATCTTCGCATTCCAAAGTTGCTTCAGAAAGATTAAAAACGTAAGTTTGTTCCTGACTTTCCATAGTCAGGGTGGCACCGGTGAAATCCTTAAGGGTTCCTTTGATTTCATCCATATAAACACGCTGTTTGGGTGTTCCTGAAGTGTTCTGTAAGGTGGTTTCACTCTGATCAGATGTAGAAGTATAGCTGGTGATCATATCACCGGCAGTACATCCTGACAGAGAGAACAGTACCAAAGAGCCAAGTAATAGTTTTGTGAAATTTTTCATTGTTGCTTTGTATCCTCCGAATCCGGAAATGGTACAGGAAGAAAATCGAAAACCTCTCGGCAGGCATTCCATTCCTCCGAGTTATCCGGCATACGATAGCCAAGCCCTGTACATTCTGTAGTAGCATTTGTATTCATGTAATTATTATAAAAAACATTGTAAGGATTCTGTAGTGGCGGCTGTTTTTGGCAGGATGATTTGTTTGTGGATTTTATATTCATAGAAACACTCCTTTTTGTCAAATATTTTTCCTATATAAGGGAAGATATTCTTAGAATATGCGAAAAAGAGGAGAGTATGCACAAACATTTGTCAGTGAACAGTAACGCGCTTCGCGATGCACAGAAATCATGCATTCGCATGATTTCGCGCTAAGATTCTCGGGTTTTCTGTGAACTTTGTTCACAAAAAACACTCGCGGAACATTACCAGTAAACAGTAACGACTAATTTATTTATGTGAATATTATAACAAATACATATTGAAATTTCTATATTTTGTGCTATAATCATTTTAAATAAATAATAGCGAAGTAGGAATTTATGCGTCAAGTGTTCATTGGCTGGGGAGTCGCCGTGAAACGAAAAGCAGCAGGACTGTTTACGATATATTTTCCGCACCCGTTGCTACATGTGAGAACATCTCATAATGTGGAGGGATTATTATTTATGGTAACTACTCTGTTATTTTAATCATTATGGAGGTGTTTTTTTTATGCGTAAAAACAAACAGACATGGAGTGTTAAGACTCTTGTATTCCTTGCACTGCTGGTAGCAATCCAGCTTGTGCTGTCACGCGTTCTGGTAATTGATCTTGGTGTATATCGAATTACATTGGGAACTGTCGCCACTGTATTGGCAGGTCTTTGGATGGGACCTGTAGCTGGTGGTGTAGAAGGTGCTGTTGCCGATATCATTGGATGTTTTATGAAAGGCTATGGAGTTAATCCACTGATTACTTTATCAGCAGTTGCCTGGGGTGTGATCCCCGGACTGGCTGGAAAACTAATGGCTGAAAAGAACAGAAAAGTAAAGACTGTTGTTATGTGTGTCGCAATTGCAGTCTCTGGCGTAGTGGGAACACTTGGACTGACCACTGCAGGACTGGTAATGATCGGAGCAAACTTCTATGCAATTATGCCAGGACGTCTTGTACAGTTTGCAATCATGACTCCAATCTACTGCGTACTTACCAGTCTTCTTTATTTCAGCCCGCTTACAGGCATGGTTGTAGGAAACATAAGACCTGCTAAGCTGGAGAAGAAGACCATATAAATGGCAGCAGTCCAGGAGCTGAATTATATACAAAACCCCAAATTAAATAATATGGCATAAGATGGATTATGAAGCAATGCACTTACTGGAAAGTTGATTGTTTGAGAAATCAACTTGTTGAATAAGTCAAAAAATACGATTCCCAAATAAAAGGCTGTGATCAGGATAAACACTGATCGCAGCCTTTTTTAAACATGCTCTGAAAAGTTTTCAGTTTGTATGTGTCTGAACCCGGAACCAATAGGTGTAGAGATAATGAAGTCCAAGTGATTCATAAAGATTACGTGCTGGAGTGTTTCCCTCTACTACCTGAAGATAGGCCTTAGTTGCGCCTTTCTTTTTTCCTTCTTTTAGAAGTGCAGTACAAATCTGACGAGCATAACCCTTGTGTCTGAAATCTTCGCGAACATGGATAGCGTACAATCCAATATAATTTCGATCCAGAATGCCAAGCCCGGTTGCAATAATTTTTCCGTTACTCCAGATGGAGGCGCATACGGTGTCTTTTACGATGGCATGATACATGGATGGAACTACAGCACGGTGAACAGGATTAATGGTGCCTTTCAGATCAAAAAGACTTTCAATCCAAATATCTGGAATATCGTCAGTAAGAGTTACCAGATCGCAAGGCGCAGAAAGATCTGCTCCATCCAGTGAGGCTGCCATAACATTTGTTGTGTGCTGGATTTCGTAGTTGCGGTTTTCCAGAAGATAATCAAAATCCGGAGAAACCAGAGGACTGATCTTAAAAATTGCAGGGCTGCCCAGTCGGGCATACTCTGCTTCGCAGAAAGAAACCTTTTCCCTCCAGGAAAGGGTAGAAGTTCCGAACTGCTCCACACTGTTTGTTCTATGTGTATAAAAATAGGAAAAACGGAGAATCCATCCATCATAAAGCTCCATTTTATGGGAGGGCCATGCATTTAGTGACATATCTTCAATTTCTTTAATGATTTTATCCATAAAAAAACCTTCTTTTATAAGTTTAGGGTCATTATACATAATTGTATCCAGCAATGCAACTGAAAATAGTCTGTTATAAGACAGATTGCTTTTTACACATCTTGCAGAAAGCCTTTTTCAAACACGCTCTAGTACATCGTTTCGTAAATAACTATACCAATCGCGTAGGATGTGAATTCGAGTGTGCAGGTATAAAAACGCAGGCGTAGCGGGCTACGCCGAGGCTTTTATACCTGTGCAATCGGATTCACAGACAAGTGAGTGGTATAGTTATTTCGAAAACGATGTACTAGGTTACTCCACATTCTGAACCTGTTCTCTGATCTTCTCAATCTCTGTCTTCAGATCAATTGCTATATTGGAGATAATCAGATCACTTGATTTCGACAAAATGGTATTTGCCTCACGGTTCATCTCCTGTGCCATAAAATCGAGCTTGCGTCCGATGCCTTCCTTCTCCTCCAGCATCTTCTTCATTCCCTGGATATGGCTGTGGAGACGGACGGTTTCCTCATCGTTGCAGATCTTGTCGGAGAACAGGACAACTTCTGCTGCAATACGGGAATCTTCGATCTGAGAATCCTCCAGAAGCTCATGAACCTTGGCTTCCAGCTTCTCTCTGTAAGAATCCACAACCTCCGGAGCGCGGGCTTCTACCTGACTTACCTTCTCATCAAGAGCATCCAGCTTGGCGATCAGGTCGTTCTTCAGATTCTCTCCCTCTCTTGCACGGGACTGGGCAAATTTCTCGCAGGCCTCACGAAGCGGTGCTTCCAGAACTGCCCACAATGCGTCCTCATCTACAGACTGCTCCTCCATAGTCAGCACGTCCGGATAATGGGAAAGAGTTCCTGCCTTCACATCGTTCTCAAGGCCAAATTCCTCTGCCATCTGACGGATATATGCAAGATATTCTCCTGCAAGCTCCTTATTATACTTCAGTGCGCCACAGCTTAAGGTGTAGTCCTCATATGTGATAAACACATCCACTTTACCACGCTGCATATAGGTCTTCATAAGATTCCGGATCGCGCCCTCAAGGAAAACCAGCTTCCTTGGCATTTTGATACTCAGATCCAGATATCTGTGATTGACGGATTTTAACTCAACGGTGATTTTCCGCTCTTTTGTAATCACCTCGGCCCTTCCAAAGCCGGTCATACTTTTTATCATAGTAATCTCTTTCTTTATTTTTATTCCGAATACTGTCTGAAAAGAGTACCATTCCGCATAACAGAATCGTCTCTGATATTCAGGCAATAACTCTACGCAGGTTACCGTTCACAGTTGCCTACGCATACAGATTTATTATAGTTCATTCTAAAACCCTAGTCAAATCCTTTTTTTGCTGTTATAATAAAGTCTGCATGTCACGGTTACTGGTCACGGAGCGACCGGTAACCTGTCAACAGAAAGGAGTTTTTTATGGCTTTTGACGGAATTACCATTGCTGCAATGGTTTCTGAATTAAATAAAAATCTCTCCGGGGGACGCATTAACAAAATTGCCCAGCCGGAAAGTGACGAACTGCTGATCACCGGAAAAGGTGCAAATGGTCAGAAGCGTCTGCTTCTCTCCGCCAGCGCCTCCCTGCCTCTGATCTATTTTACAGGCAAAAACCGGATCAGCCCTTTGACTGCTCCTAATTTTTGCATGCTTCTCCGCAAGCACATCGGAAGCGCCAGGATCACTGCGATACGCCAGCCTGGTCTGGAGCGTGTTGTAGAATTTGAGCTGGAGCACCTGAACGAACTTGGTGATGTATGCCATAAGGTTCTCATTATGGAACTGATGGGAAAGCACAGCAACATTATCTTCTGTGATGATAATAATATGATCCTGGATAGTATCAAGCACGTATCCTGCAACGTAAGTTCTGTACGTGAAGTTCTGCCAGGACGTCCTTATTTCATCCCCCACACTCAGGACAAGCTGGATCCTCTTACCATTTCCAGAGAGGATTTCATGGAAAAAGTATGTGGCAGATCCAATGCTGTCTCCAAAGCTCTCTATCAGACGCTTACCGGTTTCAGCCCGGTAATGGCTCAGGAACTTTGCTATCGCGCTTCCATTGATGGAAATGACGATGTCCAGACATTAGATGAGAATACCAGAGAGCAGCTTTATACAGAATTCACCCGTTTAATGGAACAGATCCGGAGGGAAGAATTTACCCCGGTTATTGTTTTCAAAGGGGACGAGCCGGTTGAATACGGTGTTCTTCCTTTTTCCCAATATGGAGAAGGCTTCACCACCCGGACCTTTGAATCTGTGTCAGAGATGCTGGAAACCTATTATGCCTCCCGCGACGTGATCACCCGTATCCGTCAGAAATCTGCGGATCTCCGAAAGATCGTCCAGACTGCCCTTGACCGCAACCGAAAAAAATTAAGCCTTCAGCAGAAGCAGATGAAAGACACTGAGAAAAAAGACAAATACAAGGTTTACGGCGAATTGATCAACACCTACGGCTACGGTCTGGAAGAAGGCTGTAAATCCTTTAAGGCTGTGAACTATTATAATGGAGAAGAAATCACCATTCCTCTTGATCCTACCCTGACCCCCCAGGAGAATTCCAAGAAGTATTTCGATCGTTACGGTAAGCTGAAGCGTACCCAGGAAGCTCTGGAGGTTCAGATTGCAGATACCACCAGCGAGATCGAACATCTGGAATCCATCTCCAATGCCCTGGACATTGCCGCTGAGGAGAGCGACCTTTCCCAGATCAAGGAAGAGCTGATGGAATACGGCTATGTGAAGCGCCACTACGGAAACAAAAAAGGTGCCAAAATGCAGGTGAAATCCAAACCCTTCCACTATGTTTCCAGCGATGGATACGATATTTATGTAGGAAAAAACAACTACCAGAATGATGAGCTGACCTTTAAATTTGCCACAGGAAATGACTGGTGGTTCCATGCCAAAAAGATGCCAGGCTCCCATGTTGTGGTAAAGACAAAAGACGGCACACTTCCGGACCGCACCTTTGAAGAAGCAGGAAATCTTGCAGCCTTTTATTCCAAGGGACGCACTGCACCAAAGGTAGAGATTGATTATCTCCAGAAAAAGAATGTGAAAAAGCCGGCTGGAGCCAAACCGGGATTTGTAGTTTATTATACAAACTATTCTCTGATGGCTTCACCAGATATTGCAGGAATCCGGCAGCTATCCTGATTGTAACATTTTTCCCTCTTTGCATCTTGCATACAGCTCTGAATTTGCAAAACGGCTGCTCTGCAAACCGCAAGCTGCTATCTATATACACCGGAGCCTGTTTCAAGCACGCTCTGATTTAAGAACAGGAGTTATCTATGAGTATTTTAAATGTTGAACACCTTACCCACGGATTTGGTGACAGAGCCATTTTCCATGATGTTTCCTTCCGTCTTTTAAAAGGAGAACATATTGGCCTGGTAGGCGCCAACGGAGAGGGAAAATCCACCTTCTTCAATATTGTAACTGACAAACTGATGCCGGATGAGGGCAGGATCCAGTGGGCAAAAAATGTCCGCGTAGGTTATCTGGACCAGCATTCTGTCCTCGCTCCTGGCATGACCATCCGCGACGTGCTGAAATCTGCTTTTTCCTGGCTTTTTGAACTGGAAGAACGAATGAATACCATCTGTGATTCCCTTGGTGAAGCCTCCCCGGAAGAAATGGAAGTTCTTATGGAGGAACTGGGAACTATCCAGGATACCCTGACCATGCACGACTTCTACGTAATTGATTCCAAGGTAGAAGAGGTTGCCCGGGCACTTGGTCTTCTGGATCTTGGGCTTGACCGTGATGTCACAGATCTCAGCGGCGGACAGCGTACCAAGGTGCTCCTTGCCAAGCTGCTTCTGGAGAAACCAGATATTCTTCTTCTGGATGAGCCCACCAACTATCTGGATGAAGAGCACATTGCATGGCTGAAACGCTATCTTCAGGAATATGAGAATGCTTTTATCCTTATTTCCCATGATATTCCGTTTCTCAATGATGTAATCAATATCGTTTATCATATGGAAAATCAGGAGCTGAACCGTTATGTAGGCGATTATGACCACTTTCTGGAAGTCTATGAAGTGAAAAAAGCTCAGTTAGAGGCGGCTTATCGCCGCCAGCAGCAGGAAATCAGCGAACTGAAGGATTTCGTTGCCAGAAACAAGGCCCGGGTTTCCACCAGAAATATGGCAATGTCCCGCCAGAAAAAGCTGGACAAAATGGACGTGATCGAACTGGCTGCCGAGAAACCAAAGCCGGAGTTTCATTTCAAACAGGGACGCACCCCTGGCAAATACATCTTCGAGACAAAGGATCTTGTGATCGGATATAACGAGCCCCTTTCCCGCCCTCTCACCCTTTCCATGGAAAGAGGCCAGAAAATCGCGCTTGTAGGTGCCAACGGAATTGGAAAAACAACTCTTCTGAAAAGTATTCTTGGTCTGATCCCATCATTGAAGGGAACCAGGGAATTAGGGGACAATCTGCAGATCGGATATTTTGAGCAGGAGGTAAAAGGTGACAACAAAACTACCTGTATTGATGAGATCTGGGCAGAATTCCCATCTTATACCCAGTATGAAGTCCGCTCCGCACTTGCAAAATGCGGTCTCACCACCAAACATATTGAGAGTCAGGTCCGTGTGCTTTCCGGCGGTGAGCAGGCCAAGGTCCGCCTTTGCAAGCTGGTAAACAAAGAGACAAATGTCCTTCTTCTTGACGAGCCTACCAACCACCTGGATGTGGATGCAAAAGAAGCTCTGAAGGAGGCACTAAAGGAATACCGTGGAAGTGTGCTTCTCATCTGCCATGAGCCGGAATTTTATCAGGATGTGGTTTCACAGGTGTGGGACTGCAGTAAATGGACAACTAAGATCCTGTAAATGCTATATTAAGATTATTATTTTATAAATAAAACAGCATCCAGACAGAATATACTTCTTCATAATTCTGTCTGAATGCTGTTTTTATTTCATATATAGTGATGTCATTTGCAGCAGCATGTCCGTTTAGAATAATTTGTCATTCTACTATATCTCATTCTATCAGTTCACAAACTGAATGATTCCGGATACCTGCTCGTATGCACTATCCCAGTCCTGACCACTTGCCAGTCCTTTTACTTTTCCTTTGATCGTCACTCTCTTGGAAGCTGCATATCCGGAAGCATCTGCCTTGATTCCCTTATTGGTTGTGAAATCATGTGTACCCCAGATCTTATCTGCATAATATTTGCCGTCAGCCTTCAATTCAATATTGCTGAATGTGGCATTTACAGAATCTCCGTTTAATCTTGCAGAACCCTCTACGCGAAGATAGACAGTTGTGTTTGCAAGGCTGCTGTTTTTAACTGTTTTGACAAGTTTGCCATTGATATAGCAATTGCAGGTTCCGTCTTTTTTCACAGTCAGCATTACATGGTAAGTCTTATCTCTGGCCGCTTTCTGAACCCAGATATAGTTCTGACCGCCTGCACCATTGTGGGCTACATTCTCGATCATGAACCACGCCTTACCTGTATAGGGAGCTCTTGCATGCTTGTCATACTGGATACCAAAGCTTACTGCAGAGGTCGCCGTGCAGGCAACCAGCTTCGCATGGTAACCGGAACCGGAACCAGAAAGTACCATATCCGTTTCAATGGTATATTCGGAAGCTGTATTTGCAACAGTGGAACCTGTTGCCGTGGTATTTCCGCCGGCAGTATCCGGTTTCGTTGTGGTTGGCACCTCATAAACAATTTTCAGTCCTTTTTTGTTATAGGAACTTACTTTCTTTCCTTTGTAGGCTTTTACTGTGTAGTAGTATGTAGTTCCACTCTTCACTTTTTTATCTGTGTAAGATGTTTTGGAACCGCCTTTCACAGTTTTGATTTTTTTCCAGGAACTGTTTTCTGTCTTACGCATAACATAGTAGCCGGAAGCGCCTTTACTCTTTTTCCAGGTAATTTTAACACTTTTGTTTACACGTACCACCTTGGAAAGCTTCGGTGCTTTTAATGCTGCTGCCTGAACCGCCTCTGCTTTTCCAAATGAATAAACCGGAAATACAAGCATAAAAGCAAGTAAAAACAGCATAATCTTTTTGATTCCTTTTCTGTTCATAATATTCCTCCTTCTTTCCTCATATGAACTTCCATCATAAAAGACGGAGAGCTTCTTCAAGAAATTCTCCGTCTCATTATACTACTTATTCATCAGCAGCGTCAACCTTACTTGCCCTTGCTTCGATCTCTTTCTGCTGGATATCACCAGGAGCCTGCTCATAGCGGGCAAACTCGTAGGAGAAGTCACCACTTCCACCAGTCATGGAACGAAGATCTGTGGAATATCCATAAATCTCAAGAAGAGGAACGTCAGCTTCAATAATGGTATTTCCGTTATGATCCGGATTCATTCCAAGAACACGGCCGCGGCGCTTATTCAGATCGCCCATAACGTCACCTGTATATTTATCCGGAACTGTAACCTTCATGGAAACGATTGGCTCTAACAGTACCGGAGAAGCATCCATGAAGCCTTTCTTGAATGCAAGGATGGTAGCCATCTTAAACGCCATCTCTGAGGAATCTACCGGATGATAAGATCCATCATAAAGAGTAGCCTTTACACCAACTACCGGATATGCTGCAAGAGGTCCTTTCTGAACACATTCCTGAAGGCCCTTCTCGACTGCCGGGAAGTAGTTCTTCGGAACTGCACCACCAACAACAACCTGCTCAAATACGTATGGAGTCTCCATATCGCCAGACGGCTCAAAACGCATCTTAACATGTCCATACTGTCCATGTCCGCCGGACTGTTTCTTATGTTTGCCTTCTACGTCAGAATTCTTGCGGATGGTCTCACGGAATGGAACCTTCGGTTTGGAAAGCTCTACATCAACTTTATAACGCTCTTTCAGCATGCTGACAATAACATCAAGATGCTGATCGCCCATACCATAGATCAGACTCTGACGGTTAGCACCATCGTTCTCAACACGAACAGTCCTGTCTTCGCTCATGATCTTGGCAAGAGCCTGGGAAATCTTATCCTCATCGCCCTTGTTCACAGCCTTAAATCTCTTATAGGTATAAGGTGTGGAAAGAATTGCTTTCGGATAAAGAACCGGATTCGCCTTGGTGGCAAGGCTGTCACCAGTCTGAACACTGACTAATTTGGCAATTGCACCGATATCACCTGCATGGAGCTCTGGAACTTCGATAGGCTTGGAACCCTGAAGAACATATAATTTGTTCAAGCGCTCTTCTGTGCCTTTCTCAACATTGAGAAGGGTATCATCAGATTTGATAACACCGGAGCAAACCTTGATCAGGGAATACTTGCCAAGGAATGGATCCACGATGGATTTCCATACATATGCTGATTTTGCTTTGGCGAAATCGTAATTTGCTTCAAAAATCTCGTTGGTCTTCTGGGAAATACCGTTGCAGGAACGTTTGTCCGGGCTTGGGAAATATCCGCAGATGTCGTCCAGAAGGTTGGATACGCCGCGAAGATTGATCGGGGATCCCATGCATACCGGAACAATGCTTGCATCCTGTACATTGGCGGCAAGTGCTGCGGAAACTTCTGTAACGGAGAACTCGTCTCCCTCAAAATAACGATCCATGAATTCCTCGCTGGTCTCTGCTACAGATTCCATCAGGATATCATGATACTTCTCAAGATACTCATCCAGATAAGAAGGAATCTCGCACTCTTCCTTCTGTCCCTTGTCGATATATTTTCTTCCGGCCTGCTTCACAACGTTAACATATCCCACGAACTTGCCATCCTCACGGATCGGGAAATGCAGCGGGGCAATCTTCTTGCCATAAAGCTCGGTAAGCTGATCTACTACCTTACGGTAACTTACATCGTCCACGTCCATATCGGTAACGAAAATCATTCGCGGAAGTTTATACTTCTCGCAGAGATTCCATGCCTTCTGGGTACCAACCTGTACCCCTGCCTTACCTGATACTACGATGATTGCTGCGTCTGCAGCGCTGACAGCTTCCTCAACTTCTCCTACGAAGTCAAAATATCCGGGAGTGTCCAGAATGTTTACCTTGTTCTTCTGCCACGGGACCGGAATCAGAGATGTAGTGATAGAGAAATGTCGTTTGATTTCTTCTTTATCATAATCACTGACTGTATTGCCATCTTCTACACGGCCTAAACGGTTGGTCAAGCCGGCAAGATATGCCATTGCTTCTGCCAGAGTTGTCTTTCCAGCACCGCCGTGTCCTAACAGCACTACATTTCTGATTCGGTCAGTTCTAAAAACGTCCATATGTAATACCTCCCTGTTTGTCTAATATGTTCATATTTTACTAAATATTCAGAAGAATTTCAAGTATTTTCTGGGATTTTGACGGTCTTTTTTCAAAAAAGTTTAGATTATTTTGTCATTTCTGTAGGAATTGACAATTTGCGAGGAATCTCGTACAATATCATAAGATAATTTTTCACTTTAACGAAGGAAAGGAAACGACATTATATTATGAAGACAATCGGTTTTATCGGTCTCGGTCTGATTGGCGGCTCTATCGCCAAGGCCATCCGGAAGTACCATCCGGATTACCACATTCTGGCCTATAACCGCAGTAAGGAAGCACTTGCCTCCGCCATCAGCACCGGCATTATAGATGGTGTCTGTGAGGAAATGAAGGATCCACGCTTTGGATCCTGTGATTATGTATTTTTATGTGCTCCGGTAGAGATCAACCTGGAGTGCCTTGCATATCTGAAAGAGATCCGCCAGCCAGGCTGCATTATCACAGATGTGGGAAGTGTAAAGGGAATCATCCATCAGAAAGTGGAGGAGCTGGGAATGACAGACTGCTTTATCGGCGGTCACCCTATGGCCGGTTCTGAGAAAACCGGTTTTGACCATTCCAACGAGCGCATTCTGGAAAATGCATACTATATTCTTACTCCGGGCGGGGAAGTGGGACTGGAATATATTTCAGATTTTACAGAGCTGATCAGTTCTCTTGGTGCTATCCCTATGGTGCTTACAGCTGAAGAACATGATTTTATTACAGCAGGTGTAAGCCATCTGCCCCATATTATTGCTTCCGCCCTTGTAAATCTGGTAAAAACTCTGGACAACGATGCCGAATATATGAAGACCATCGCAGCAGGCGGTTTCCGCGATATTACAAGGATTGCCTCCTCCTCTCCCGTTATGTGGCAGCAGATCTGCATGGAAACCATGAGAACATTTCCAATGTTCTGGACGACTACATCCGCATGCTGATCCAGATCCGCTGTTCTGTAGACAACTGTGCTACAGATGGGAAGGAGGCAGATGCTATTTATCAGATGTTTGCAAGCTCCAGGGATTACCGTGATTCCATTGATGTTGTGGATAATGGTCCTATCCGCAAGGCTTATGTGCTTTATCTGGATATTGCAGATGAGGCCGGCGGAATCGCTACCATTGCCACCATCCTTGCCATGGACAAGATCAGCATTAAAAACATCGGCATCATCCACAACCGCGAATTCGAGCAGGGCGTTCTGAAAATCGAATTTTATGAAGAAGACGCTATGGAACGGGCCATTGCACTTTTGAAAAAGCGCAATTATATTGTTTATGAGCGATAACCAGCGCACCGGCAGTTGTTTATTGGATACATCACAATTAATTTTTCAGACAAACTCTGTATCAATACAGCAAATACGAAGTAACCGCCATATTGACTCGTCTAATTCTTTATAAGTAATATAGCCGATACCCGTTTTTGCTGTATTAAACTTTATATTTAAGGAACGATTATTATGGAAATAAAAAAACTTACAAATCTCCACGGAGAACTTACAGTCCCAGGCGACAAATCCATCTCCCACCGTGCCGTCATGTTCGGTTCCCTTGCCAAAGGAACCACAAAGATCACCCATTTTCTGGAAGGAGCTGACTGCCTTTCCACCATCTCCTGTTTCCGCAAAATGGGCATTGATATTGAGAATAACAGCGGAGAAATCCTGGTTCATGGAAAAGGACTCCACGGATTATCTGCCCCTGTTGATATTCTGGATGTCGGAAACAGTGGCACAACTACCCGCTTGATTTCCGGTATTCTTGCAGGACAAAATTTTGTATCGGAGCTTACCGGCGATGACTCTATCCAGAGCCGTCCCATGAAACGGATCATGACGCCTCTCCTTTCCATGGGCGCTGATATTGCAAGCATAAAGGGAAATAACTGTGTTCCCCTTCGGATCACAGGTCATCCTCTGAAGGCCATTCACTATGATTCCCCAGTTGCTTCTGCTCAGGTAAAATCCTGTGTACTTCTTGCAGGAATGTATTCTGACGGAATTACCAGCGTCACCGAACCGGTTCTTTCCAGGAACCATACAGAAATCATGTTAAACTATTTTGGAGCTCAGGTAACTTCTGAGGGAACTACCGCTTCCATTGCTCCGGAACCATCTCTTTTTGCCAGAGAAATTACAGTACCTGGGGATATTTCTTCTGCTGCTTATTTCATCGCTGCCGGACTTCTGGTGCCAGGCAGTGAGATTCTTCTGAAGAATGTGGGAATCAATCCCACAAGAGACGGACTGCTCCGTGTGTGTAAGGACATGGGCGCAGACATTACCCTGCTAAATGTTAATATGGATGGAGAACCTACTGCTGACCTTCTTGTCCGCGCCAGTTCTCTTCATGGTACAACTGTTGGCGGAGAAATTATCCCGACGCTTATTGATGAGATTCCGATGATTGCAGTTATGGCGGCTTTCGCAGAGGGAACTACTGTGATCAAGGATGCAAAAGAACTTAAAGTAAAAGAATCAGACCGTATTCTGGTTATGGCAGAGAATCTTTCCCGCATGGGTGCGGACATTACACCTACAGATGACGGCATGATCATTCATGGGGGAAAACCACTGCATGGGGCAGAGATTGACTCTTACCTGGATCACAGAGTGGCTATGTCCTTCGCTGTTGCCGGACTGCTCTGTGATGGACCGCTCTCTATTAAGGGGGGGGACTGTGTGAAGATTTCTTATCCGGAATTTTATGAGGATCTGTATAGGTTAGGGGAATAATCTAAACCTCAGGAACTTAAATGAGAACATTTTTCGTTACTGTGAACGGAGTGAGCAATAACCATTTTTCCATTTAGGTTCCTGTTTTTTTGCCTTTTTAGATGTGCATTCCTATTATTTTATGTTAAATAATAGTCAATGTTAGTTTAGTGTAACTGTCATATTTTGCCAGATTATATGCTTGTATTTTCTTTTGAAATATACATATTGCACATTTTACCATGTATTAATTTCTGTGCAATTTTAAAATTCGTTTTAATCTCATTTCTATATTGATATTTTTTTAACGATTTCGACGAAGTTAAAAAACTTTCCGTTTTCCTCTTTTTTTCTTCAAAAAAATAACGTATAATCCCACTGTAAGTTGAGAAACACTAAAACAAACAAAGCGAAGGTGAACAGCCCAGACAAAAGAGCGGCTGCCACAAGAAAGGAGCCAGAAATAATGAAAATTTTATTTTACGGAACCAAAAATTATGACGAGCAGTTTTTTGAAAAACTTTTACCTGAATTTCCAGATATTAAGATTAAATTTATTGAAGCAAATATCCATGAGGAGACCGCTTCTCTTGCAAAAGGTTATGAAGCAATCTGTGCTTTTGTAAATGCAGACCTTGGCGCTCCTGTTATTGAAGAATTACATCAGCAGGGTGTAAAACTGATCCTTATGCGCTGCGCTGGTTACAATAACGTGGATCTTAAGACAGCCCACAAATATGGCATGAAAGTTCTGCGTGTACCAGGTTACTCTCCCGAGGCTGTTGCAGAGCACGCAATGGCGCTGGCGCTTACAGCTAACCGTCACACTCACAAGGCTTACATCAAATGCCGTGAGAACAACTTTACTTTAAGCGGTCTTATGGGCGTGAACCTTTACAAGAAAACAGCTGGTATTATCGGTACTGGTAAAATTGGTCAGGCTATGGCAAGAATCTGCAAGGGATTTGGAATGCGGGTCATTGCATATGATCTTTTCCCAAACAAGAATCTTGACTTCCTGGAATACGTTTCTCTTGATGAGTTGCTGGCTACCAGTGATCTGATCAGCCTGCACTGCCCGCTTACTGACGAAACCAAACATATTATCAACGAAAAGACAATTGCCCAGATGAAGGACGGAGTTATCCTTGTAAACACTTCCCGTGGCGGTCTTATCAAGACGGAGGATCTGATTTCCGGTATCCGTGACCACAAGTTCTTCGCAGTTGGTCTGGATGTTTATGAGGAGGAATCTGATTACGTATTCGAAGATCTGTCTGAGAGCATCATGCAGACTTCCTTGATCCAGAGGCTTCTCTCCTTCCCGAACGTAACCATGACCTCCCATCAGGGATTCTTTACAGAAGAAGCGCTCACTAACATTGCAGAGACAACTATGGAAAATGCGCAGGCTTATATCAATGGAGATGAGCTGAAGAACGAGGTTCTCTCATAATTCATAAATCACTATAGAAAATACGGTGTTTCAATGCATAGGTATTGAAACACCGTTTTGCTATTTAGTGTGTTGGGAGGGTGAAAAGTTTTCAGGAGGGACACATTTGGACAATGTGTATTACTCACTCGCCGGCGCAACGCTCCGATGAACTAATCGCTAACTGCGACTAATGCGTTCGGGAGAGCCCTCACGCATAAGTCTCCGTAAGCGCTGGATTTCATCTGCGCTAAGAACGCGCCTGAAATGGCTCGCTGGAGTAATACACATTGCCCAAATGCTGTGTGTCGGCTGGGACTGATTCTATTTAGGAACTTTTAACGAGGAAGAGGGGGAGTGATTGGTTTTCTGATACTTTCTTGGCAATGATGGATTAGATAAAAACAATAAAGCTGCGAAGTACCAACCATCTAAATGAGGTATCGAAGACACATATAATAATATGTCAAGTTCTTTGTTTGCAAAACAGCCCTGAAAATGTGCAAATACTTCATAGAAATTGTAAAAGCCGCTAATTTCCGGCAAGATTTCCATAAACTTTCGTTTCCGATATAGTATATGGAAGCCAGTCACTCACCCTCCCCACCTGTTGAAAGTTCCTATGTACAAATAAGTCCTAGCCAGTACACAGCATTCGGGCAATGGTGATTGCTCCAGCGAGCCATTTCAGGCGCGGTTTTAGCGTAGGCGAAATCCACTGCTTACGGAGACTTAATCGTGAAGGCTCTCCTGAACGATTTAGTCGCAGTTAGCAGTTAGTTCGCTGGAGCGTTGCGCCGGCGAGTGAGCAATCACCATTGTCCGAGTGCGTCCGCCTTGAACAACTTTCAACACACTAAATAGCAATTTATTCTGAATATCTTTCCCTAAGAAGTGCAATTTCTCTTGTCCAACCCTCATCATCATTAGGCGTTTCCAGAATAAAAGGCTTTCCCTCCAATGCCGGGTGCCGGATGACACGGACAAGGGCATCAAGACCAATCTGGCCTTCCCCGATTCTGGCGTGGCGGTCTTTGTGACTGCCAAGAGGGTTGAGGCTGTCGTTTAGGTGGATGGCTTTTAAGTGGTCGAGACCGATGATGCGGTCAAATTCAGTTAAGACACCGTCCAGGTCGTTTACAATATCGTAGCCACCATCCCACACATGGCAGGTATCCAGGCAGATTCCAAGTTTATCGCGTTTTTCTACAAGGTCCATGATGGCACGAAGCTCCTGGAAATGGCTTCCCACCTCAGAGCCTTTTCCAGCCATGGTTTCAAGAAGAACTGTAGTGGTCTGTTCTTCAGTAAGAACTGCATTCAGCACTTCTGCAATCTTCTGAATTCCAACCTCTATTCCCTGTCCCACATGGCTGCCTGGATGGAAATTATAATAATTTCCTGGTGTGGCTTCCATGCGTTTCAGATCATCCGAAAAAGTATTTCTGGCAAAATCCCGCAGATTTTCTTTGGCCGCGCAGGCATTTAAGGTATAAGGCGCATGCGCCACGATTTTGCCGATTCATGCTCCCTGGCAATCTCCTGAAACTTCGCCACATCTGCAGGGTCAATAGCTTTGGCATTCCCTCCTCTTGGATTTCTGGTAAAAAATGCAAACGTGTTGCCGCCATTTTTTACAATCTGGCGTCCCATGGCTGCGTAGCCTTTAGATGATGAAGTATGATTTCCTATATATAACATGTCGTTTTCCCTTCTTATTTACTATTTTATTATGAAAATCCCGTACGGTAGCCAAAAATGAGCCATGCTTGCACGAGCGAACTCTTGGATATCGAACGGGCTAGACCGTATGAGTAAGTAGGGCGATGGCCCGGATTACGAATGCGGTCGGCAGCTGCGGGAGCGCCATAGGCGCGAAACAGCTGGCTCTCAGGCACTCCTTAAGTACATCCTATATATTTTAGCATTTCCCCCTTCTTTTTCAAGATATTTATTGACGAAAACCCATTTTATTCTTATACTGTTAAAAGGTGTGCTCTTCTGTAAAAAAGACTTTTGTCCCATACTTTTTCACAGAATTCATACATAGAAAAAAGGAAGGAAATCAACATGAAAGAACGTGAAAAGTTTTCATCCCGGCTTGGATTTATTCTCATTTCAGCCGGCTGCGCCATTGGAATCGGCAATGTATGGCGCTTCCCTTATATAACAGGACAGTACGGCGGCGCAGCATTTGTACTGATCTATCTTCTGTTCCTTGTAATTCTTGGACTGCCTATTATGGTTATGGAATTTGCTGTCGGACGCGCAAGCCGCAAGTCCGCTGCCAGAAGCTTCCATCTCCTTGAGCCAAAGGGCACCAAATGGCACCTTTACAGCTATGGAGCCATGCTTGGCAACTATATGCTGATGATGTTTTACACCACTGTAGGCGGCTGGATGCTGGCTTACTTCTTTAAAATAGCAAGCGGCACCTTCACAGGTCTTGATACAGAAGCGGTAGGAAACGTATTTAACACCATGCTCTCCAATCCTGGAGAAATGACCTTCTGGATGGTAATCGTAACTGCATTCGGTTTTGGTACCTGCTGCATGGGACTGCAGAAAGGTGTTGAACGTATCACAAAGGTTATGATGGTATGTCTTCTTACTATTATGGTAGTTCTTTGCGTTAAGAGCTGTACGCTTCCAGGTGCCATCGAGGGTATTAAGTTCTATCTTCTCCCGGATTTTGGCCGTCTGAAAGAGAACGGACTGCTTTCCGGTATTTATGCCGCTATGGGACAGGCATTCTTCACCTTGAGCCTTGGGATCGGCGCAATGGCAATCTTTGGAAGTTATATCGACAAAGACCGCAGCCTTATGGGCGAATCCATCCAGATTGGTATTCTGGATACTTTCGTGGCACTAATGGCCGGACTTATTATTTTCCCGGCATGCTTTGCTTACAATGTAAGCCCTACACAGGGTGTTGGACTTGTATTCGTAACACTGCCGAACATGTTTAACCAGATGATGGGCGGTCGTTTCTGGGGTGCACTGTTCTTTATCTTTATGACATTCGCAGCTCTCTCCACCGTCATTGCAGTATTTGAGAATATCTTAAGCTTTGCCATGGATCTGTGGGGCTGGAGCCGTAAGAAGGCAGTTCTGGTAAACGGAATTGCAATCTTTGTTTTATCCATGCCATGCGTACTTGGTTTCAACGTATGGAGCGGATTTCAGCCACTGGGCGCAGGAAGCACCATCCAGGATCTGGAGGACTTCATCATCTCCAATAACCTGCTTCCGCTTGGAAGCCTAGTTTACCTGCTGTTCTGCGTAACCCGCTACGGATGGGGATGGGACAATTTCATCAAAGAAGCGGATACAGGAAACGGCATTAAATTCCCGAAGTGGGCACGTCCATATCTTACCTATGTACTGCCGCTTATTGTACTGTTGATTTTCGTAATGGGTTATTACGATAAATTCTTCAGATAAATATTATTGTAATGTAAATCAAAGGCAAAAGTTCACAGGGCTATTCACTCAAAACATGACCTATGGATTTTTGCCTCAATGTTTATACGGAACAAACACGTCGCCTGTCGGCGACATCATATACAAAAGCCATATGAGGACAGACGTATGCAAAAGAAAAAGAATTTATACAAAAAATCCAAATATTACCGCCGGCGCCAGAAAAAAATCCGGCAGATCTGTATGACCGCAGGTGGTGTCCTGCTGCTGGTGGTACTGCTCCTGATCGTCCGGGGATGTGCAGGAAAGACAAAGAGTGTAAACTCTTCGAATATAAACAACGCAACCGACGAAAATACAACTGGTTCTGCTCTTTCTTCTGACAGCGAAAAGAACGATTCTTTATTTGCCGATGGAGCTAAGCAGACTGCAGAATCTTCCAGTGACAGCTCAGATTCATCTTCTGATTCCGAAAGCAGCGATACTGTTTCAACAAAATCGAAGCACGACACCCCAGTCACCCTTACTATAAGCGTTGTGGGAGACTGTACCCTTGGTACAGATGAAGCCTTCGATTACAGTACCAGCCTGAATGCATATTTTGAAAATTATGGAAAAGAATACTTTTTACAGAATGTAAAGAGCATTTTTGAAGCAGATGACCTGACTATCGCCAACAATGAAGGAACCTTCACAGACAGCAGCAGCCGCGAGGATAAAACCTTCGCATTCAAAGCACCCGCATCTTTTGCAGGAATTTACTCCAGCAGTTCTGTGGAAGCAGTGAACACAGCTAACAACCACAGCCATGATTACGGCGAGCAGAGCTTTCAGGATACCATGGATGCCCTGGATGCCAGGGAATTGTTCATTTCGGCTATGATGAGACGGCTGTAATGGATATAAAAGGGGTAAAAGTAGGTCTTGTTGGAATCTATGAGTTATACGATCATCTAGAGCGTGAACAGCAGCTGAAAGACAACATTGCCAAGGTAAAAGAAGATGGCGCAGAACTGATCATCGTTATCTTCCACTGGGGAAACGAAAAAGAAACCGTTCCAGACTCCAATCAGACCACACTTGGACATCTTGCCATTGACCTTGGTGCTGATCTGGTGTGTGGGCATCATCCTCATGTACTTCAGGGAATTGAAGAATATAAAGGAAAGAATATTGTATACAGCCTTGGAAACTTCTGCTTCGGCGGAAACAGCGCCCCAAGTGACATGGACAGTATGATTTTCCAGCAGACCTTTACCATCTCAAACGACGGCGTAAAAGCAGATAATGTAACAAATATCATCCCATGTTCCATCTCCTCCGCTTACGGCTATAACAATTACCAGCCAACACCTGCTGAAGGGGATGAAAAGACCAGAATTATGGAAAAAATCCAGGAAAGAAGTTCCTGGATCGGATAGAAAAAATATGTTATTCAGCACCCCCAGAGCGAAAGCTCCGGGGGTATTTTTTGATTATAATATCAGCATCGCATCCCCAAATGAAAAGAACCGATACTTCTCCTGCACTGCAACCTCATAGGCATGCAGAATATTCTCTTTTCCAGCCAGTGCAGACACCAGCATAACCAGTGTGGATTCCGGCAGATGGAAGTTGGTGATCAGACCGTCGATCATCTTAAATTTATAGCCTGGATAAATAAAAATCTCTGTCCAGCCGCTTCCAGACTTCAGAACACCATCCTCACCAGTTGCAGACTCCAGTGTACGGCAGCTGGTAGTTCCAACTGCGATCACACGTCCGCCATTTTTCTTGGTATCGTTGATCAGCTTCGCCTGGTCTTCTTCCACAATGTAAAATTCAGAATGCATGTGATGCTGTTCTACATCATCTACTTTAACCGGACGGAAAGTTCCAAGACCTACGTGAAGCGTTACATGGGCAATATTTACGCCCTTGGCTTTCACCTGTTCCAGAAGTTCTTTGGTGAAATGCAGACCTGCTGTAGGAGCTGCTGCGGAACCCTCATTCTTTGCATAAACAGTCTGGTAGCGATTCTTATCCTTTAATTTATGAGTGATATATGGCGGCAGCGGCATCTCTCCCAGCTGGTCCAAAATCTCCTCAAAAATGCCTTCATAATGGAACTGGATTAGACGGTTGCCTTCGTCCACCACGTCGATGATCTCGCCCTCTAAAATGCCATCACCAAATGTGATTTTGGCACCTGGACGAGCCTTTTTGCCAGGCTTTACCAGGCATTCCCAGATATCGTTCTCTCTTCTTTTCAGAAGAAGGATTTCGATCACTGCGCCAGTCTCTTCCTTGTGACCGTAAAGCCTTGCCGGAATAACCTTGGTATCATTGATAACCAAAGTATCACCTTCATTCAGATAGTCCAGTATATCCCTGAAATGGCGATGCTCAATACTGCCATCTGCCATAGAAAGATGCATAAGTCTGGAAGAACTTCTGTCCTCCAGCGGATCCTGGGCGATCAGCTCCTGAGGGAGCTCATAGTAAAAATCAGATGTTCTCATCTTTGGATTCCTCCTCTTTCCACTGCTTTTTCAGCTGCCGCACAAAATTCCATTCTTTGTTGGTGAGATCTGCCTTTTTCAGCAGATCCGGGCGCCTTCTGGCTGTACGAATGATAGACTGCTCTCTGCGCCACTTCTCTATATTTGCATGATGACCGGACATAAGAACCTCCGGAACCTTTTTACCATGCCACTCTTCCGGGCGGCTGTACTGGGGATATTCCAGAAGGTTTCCTGCAAAGGACTCGGTCTCGCCAGACTCCTGATTGCTGAGCACGCCTGGAACCATGCGGGAAATAGAGTCCATCATAACCATGGCCGGAAGCTCGCCGCCTGTAAGCACATAGTCTCCGATAGACACATAATCCGTCACAATTTCTTCCAGAACACGCTCATCAATTCCCTCATAGTGACCGCAAAGGAAAACCAGGTCTTCCTCTTTCGCCATGTCTCTTGCCATCTGCTGATTAAACACCTGTCCCTGCGGGGTGAGAT
The DNA here is from genome assembly GCF_003480145.1 of Ruminococcus sp. AM42-11. NCBI lineage: Bacteria > Bacillati > Bacillota > Clostridia > Eubacteriales > Oscillospiraceae > Ruminococcus > Ruminococcus sp. AM42-11. The sequence continues at coordinate 53,260 of NZ_QUIO01000009.1, forward strand.
AAACCACACGGGGGCGCTTCCCGGCTTTCTCGGCAATCGCTTCATAAGCCAGGTAAACCGGTTCTGCCTGCATCAGCATTCCAGCACCGCCGCCGTAAGTATAATCATCTACTTTCTGGTGCTTGTTAAAAGCATAGTCGCGGATATTTATGGCCTCCACAGAAAGGATTCCTGCATTAATGGCACGTCCTGTAATGCTGGTGTTCATTCCATTCCGGATCATTTCTGGAAAAAGGGTCAAAACATGGAAATTCATTTACAAAAGTCCTTTCATCAAATGTACCGTCATCACATTCTCCTCCAGATCAACGTCAAGGATGCATTCCTTGATTGCCGGGAGAAGTACTTCCTGATGATCTGGAAGCTCTACTACGTAAACATCATTGGCTCCTGTTTCCATAACATCTTTCAGGGTTCCGAAATGGGTGTTGTCCTCCAGAACCACTTCCATGCCAATCAGGTCGCCGATGTAATATTCATCTTCATCCAGTTCCTGGGCTTCTTCTCTGGGAACCCACAGGTCTCTGCCTTTGTACATTTCAATATCATTTATATTATCAATCCCGTCAAATTTCAGGATCACAAGATTCTTAAAAAATTTCACGTTACGGATTTCCAGCTTTTTCATCTCTCTGCCAGCATCCAGAATCACGTATTCAAGATCCAGGAAACGCTCCGGATCTGTGGTAGGGAATACTTTTACTTCTCCCCGCACGCCATGAGTGGTGGTAATTACTCCAACCTTTAATAAATCTTCCATTCAAAACTCCTCTACAAAAAACGAATATGTCTGCCGTCCAGGACTTTCATAAGTAAAAACAGGAGCCATGTCTCCACAGCTCCTGCATCCATATATCTTGCTTATCATTGCAGAATATCTACAATCACTTTTTTGCTGCTTTTGGAAGAAGCCGCTTTTACTACGGTACGGATGGCCTTGGCGATTCTGCCCTGACGTCCGATCACCTTACCCATATCAGATGGTCCTACCTTCAGTTCGATAACAACAGCGTCATCCTTTTCTGTTTCGGTAACGACTACTTCGTCCGGATTTTCAACAAGAGATTTTGCAATTACTTCTACTAATTCTTTCATTACACACCTCCCTGATCCCGCCCCGGAGCATATTCAAAAAATGCCCTCATCTGGACGTTACAGAAATACCCCCTGAAAATTGCCGGTTACAGTTCACGACTTTCACAGGAAATACTGTGCAGTCTGAACCATTCTGGCAACCTCTAAGATACTCCTTAAATTATTTCTCGATTCCGGCCTGTTTGAGGATCTTAGCAACAACTTCTGTAGGCTGAGCACCGTTTGCAAGCCATTTCTTAGCTGCTTCTTCGTCAACCTTGCATACACTTGGCTCCTGGTTTGGATCATATGTTCCGATCTCTTCGATACATCTTCCATCACGTTTGCTGCGGGAATCTGCAACAACGATTCTATAGTAAGGTGCTTTCTTCTGTCCCATTCTTCTTAATCTGATCTTAACTGCCATTTTAATTTTCCTCCAATTTACTTTCTCTTTATTAGTTAATTTAATTATTTTATGTTAAAAAGGAAGCTTGAAGCCGCCTCTTTTACCACCCATTTTGCCGCCGCCCATGAGACCCGGCATCTGCTTCATCATCTTCTTGCTCTGCTCAAACTGTTTCACAAGGCGATTGACTTCTGCAACCTCCACACCTGCGCCTCTGGCAATTCTGTTCTTGCGGGAAAGGTTCAGGATTCCCGGATTAGAACGCTCCTGTGGAGTCATGGAAAGAATAATGGACTTGGTTCTGTCCATTGCTTTCTCATCAATCATGCTCTCCACATCTTTCATCTTGCTTCCCACACCTGGGAGCATATTCAGGATACTGGAGATTCCGCCCATCTTATTCATCTGTTCAAGGCTGGTAAGATAGTCATTGAAATCAAAATCCATCTTCTTCAGCTTCTTGGACATCTCCTGGGCTGCTTCCTGATCTACGGCTGCTTCTGCCTTCTCGATCAGGCTCATTACATCTCCCATACCAAGGATACGGGATGCCATTCTCTCCGGATAAAACTGTTCCAGATCGGATAACTTCTCTCCCATACCTACATACAGGATTGGTTTACCGGTTACGGACTTGATGGAAAGGGCTGCACCACCACGGGTATCACCATCCATCTTGGTCAGGATCACTCCATCGATTCCAACCTTCTCTGCAAAAGTCTGGGCTACATTGACTGCATCCTGTCCGGTCATGGCATCTACTACAAGGACTGTAGCATCTACCTCAATATTAGCCTTAATATCAGCAAGCTCCTGCATCATATCCTCATCGACATGAAGACGACCTGCTGTATCAATGATCACTACATTCTGCTGATTCGCCTTGGCATGTGCAACAGCCGCCTTGGCTATGTCTACCGGGCTCTGCTTATCACCCATGGTAAAGACTTCCACGCCTTGTTTCTCACCGTTTACCTGCAGCTGAGTGATCGCTGCGGGTCTGTAAACGTCACAGGCTACCAGAAGAGGTTTCTTACCTTTCGACTTGATCTTACCTGCAAGCTTGGCTGCGGTAGTAGTCTTACCGGCTCCCTGAAGACCTGCCATCATAATGACAGTCAGATCATTGCCAGGCTTGATCGGAAGCTCTGTAGTCTCGCTTCCCATAAGATTAACCAGCTCTTCGTTTACAATCTTGATGACCATCTGGCCTGGGTTCAGTCCGTTCATAACGTCCTGTCCAACTGCACGTTCCTGTACAGATTTCGTGAACTGTTTCACGACTCTGAAGTTAACGTCTGCTTCAAGGAGTGCCATCTTAACTTCTTTAAGAGCAATCTTAACATCCTCTTCGGTCAGACGGCCTTTGCTTCTCAGCTTCTTAAATACATTCTGAAGTTTATCTGTTAAGCTTTCAAATGCCATGAATTATAACTCCTCTAAAATCACATTGGATATTGCCTCAATATCATCAGCGTGATATCCGGATGCAAGCTCATGTATCTTCTGTACCTGTCCCCGGATATTCACAAACTTCTCCACCAGATGCAGCTTCTCTTCATATCCTTCCAGTGCCTTGTCACAGCGTCTGATCATATCATGTACGCCCTGACGGCTGATATTCAGTTCCTCTGCAACCTCACTTAAAGAATAATCCTCCAGAACTACACTCTCGTAGATCTGCTGCTGTCTCTTCGTAAGAAGCTCTCCGTAAAAATCATAGAGCAAAGTACGTTCCACAAACTTTTCCATTCGTTATCACCTTGGGTATCATACCGTATTTTGTAGTGTGTGTCAAGTATTTTTTCTTTACATGCAATATTTTTTATATGTCCAAATTTATTATACGCTATTTCTAATTGTCTGCCCTTATGTTATACTATAAAAGCTGCCGAGCCTCCAGCAGAAAGGAGGTGAATTCGATGGATAATATTATTGCTCTAATCCTTGTCCCTGTCGCAGTAAATGTAATTAGCTACTGCATTTACAAATGGCTGGACAGAAAAGACAAATAGGCAGCATAACAGCCTAAGGCATAAGCCACCTACATAAACGGAATAGAAAACCCCGGAAGTCTCGCACACCTCCGGGGTTTTCGTTTGCTTTCGATGGACTATTGCTCTAATCCTTAGCTACTATTAGGATATGCCATAACCAACGAAATGTCAACTTAAAATTCACATATTTTACTGACACTTAAAATCCACATATTTTACTGAATCAAACTATCATCATCAAAATAATTAATTCTCATAGAAGCCTTTACATCCTTCAGAGTCTCAGCTGCCTTTGCCTCAGCCACCTTACTGCCCTCTCTTAAAATGTCATAAACATCCGGAATACGCTGTTCCCACATTTTACGGCGCTCGCGGATCGGGCCAAGCTCAGCCTGGAGAACGTTGTTCAGGAACTTTTTAACCTTAACATCTCCAAGTCCGCCTCTCTTATAATGGTCTTTCAGCTCGTCCAGGTTCTGATAATCCGGAAGAAATTCCGGGAAGTATTCTGGTTTGCAGAAAGCATCCAGATAAATAAATACCGGGTTACCATCAACATTTCCCGGATCCTGAACACGAAGATGATTCGGATCCGTGAACATGGACATAACCTTCTTCTTAACCTCATCTGCCTCATCAGAAAGATAAATGCAGTTTCCAAGAGATTTACTCATTTTTGCCTTACCATCAATACCTGGCAGACGCAGGCACGCCTTGTTGGAAGGAAGTACGATCTCCGGCTCTGTAAGTGTCTCACCATATACTGTGTTAAACTTGTGTACGATCTCTTTGCACTGCTCCAGCATAGGAAGCTGATCCTCTCCAACCGGAACTGCTGTTGCACGGAAAGCCGTGATATCTGCTGCCTGGCTGATAGGATAGCAGAAGAATCCAACCGGAATGCTGGCTTCGAAATTACGCATCTGGATCTCAGATTTCACAGTAGGGTTACGCTGAACACGGGCTACTGTAACCAGATTCATATAATAGAAAGTAAGCTCTGTAAGCTCCGGAACCATAGACTGGATGAAAATTGTGGATTTCTCCGGATCAATCCCGCAAGCCAGATAATCAAGTGCTACCTGGATAATATTCTGACGAACCTTCTCCGGGTGCTCTGCGTTATCAGTAAGCGCCTGGGCATCCGCGATCATAATATAAATCTCGTCATAATTTCCAGAATTCTGAAGCTTTACACGCTCAGATAAAGAGCCTACATAATGTCCCACATGAAGACGGCCTGTAGGGCGGTCTCCTGTTAAAATTACTTTTTTCATAGTTTGCTACTCCTTATATTCACCGCCATGCCGATCCTTTTTTTAACCAACACAGTTGTACTTATTTATAATCATTTCAGCAAACACTCCCCATTTTTTACATGAATATGCAAAACGCCCAAAGCACATAGACTAACTTTAGTTGCTGTTCACTCCGTTCACAGTAACTAACTTTATTCATACCATTTGTGATGTTGCTTCAGTTATTAACTGCAAGGAGGGGAAATGCTTCTATTTTTCAATTACAGACTTGCGCGAATTACTTTCGGTCTGCATCCGGCAGTCTCCAGCGCTTTCACGATCTGATTCTTATGGTCTGTACCAAACGCCTCCAGAGTGATCTTCAGTTCTACAGCTGCATTACGGTTTGTGCTTACAAACTGGTTATGATCCAGCTTGATAACATTTCCCTGATTCTCTGCAATAATAGAAGCCACACGTACCAGTTCACCAGGCTTATCCGGGATAAGAACAGATACGGTAAAGATTCTGTCACGCTGGATCAAGCCATGCTGTACTACAGAAGACATGGTAATCACATCCATATTTCCACCACTTAAAATGGACACAACCTTTTTATTCTTGAAATCAAGATGACGAAGCGCAGCCACTGTCAGAAGTCCTGAATTCTCAACGATCATCTTGTGATTCTCTACCATATCCAGGAATGCAACGATCAGCTCATCATCCTCAACCGTGATGATTTCATCCAGATTCTCCTGGATATATGGGAAAATATGAGAGCCCGGAGTCTGAACTGCAGTACCATCTGCAATGGTATTTACATGGGGCAGTGTAACAACCTCCCCTTTCTCAAGAGAAGCCTTCATACAGGCTGCACCTGCTGGCTCTACACCGATTACTTTAATATGAGGATTAAGAAGCTTGGCAAGTGTGGATACACCTGTTGCAAGTCCGCCTCCACCGATTGGCACCAGAATATAATCTACAAGAGGAAGCTCCTGAATGATCTCCATAGCAATGGTTCCCTGGCCGGTAGCAACTGCAGGATCATCAAAAGGATGAATAAAGGTATAGCCCTTTTCTTCAGCAAGCTCCAGAGCATATGCACAGGCCTCATCATAAACATCACCATGAAGAATAACCTCTGCGCCATACCCTTTTGTACGCTCTACTTTAATAAGCGGTGTAGTGGTCGGCATTACGATCACGGCCTTCACACCGTATTTGTGTGCCGCATATGCCACACCCTGTGCATGATTTCCAGCGGAAGCTGTGATCAGGCCTTTGCCCCTCTCCTCGTCGGAAAGAGTACTGATCTTATAATAAGCTCCACGCACCTTATATGCACCTGTTCTCTGCATGTTCTCTGGTTTGAAGAAAACCTTGTTTCCAGTGAGTTCAGAGAAATAACTGCTCTTCACCAACTTGGTCTCCTGGGTTACCTGCTTAACTATTTCTGCCGCTTCTTCAAAACTCTCTAATGTAAGCATTTTTATTTTTCCTCCTGTAGTCTGTGGGGTTAGTTTTCATCCGGATGAATGTCAAACAACGCATCCACAAAAGAATTTGCATCGAATTTCTGTAAATCGTCAATGCTCTCACCAACGCCGATATATTTCACCGGAATATCAAGCTCAGACTGGATTGCCACCGCAATACCACCCTTGGCTGTACCATCAAGCTTGGTAAGAATGATACCGGTTACATTTGCCACCTCTGCAAACTGTCTTGCCTGCACAAGTGCGTTCTGTCCTGTCGTTCCATCCAGAACCACCAGAGTTTCCAGATACGCTTCCGGATATTCCTTCTCCAGAATGCGGTAAATCTTGCGAAGCTCTTCCATAAGATTCTTCTTATTATGAAGTCTTCCTGCGGTATCACAGATCAGAACGTCTGCATTGCGGGCCTTGGCTGCTGCCACTGCATCATAGACAACTGATGCCGGGTCTGCTCCATCCTGACCGCCAATGATCTCCACTCCTGCCCGGTTCGCCCACTGGGTCAGCTGTTCCCCTGCTGCTGCACGGAAAGTATCCGCAGCACCAAGAATAACCTTTTTGCCCTGGTCTTTCAGCTTGCCGGCAAGTTTTCCAACGGAAGTTGTTTTTCCAACACCATTGACACCGATCACAAGAATAACGGATTTGCGGTTTTCAAACTCGTACTCTGTGCTGTCTACCGTCATCTGCTCCTTGATGGTATCAATAAGAAGCTGCTTGCACTCCTTGGGATCCCTGATATTTCGGATTTCCACCTGGTCTTTTAATTTGTCCAGAATGGCTGTGGTGGCATTGATTCCAATGTCACCCATGATCAGGATTTCTTCCAGTTCCTCATAAAAATCATCATCTATTGTTGAATAGCCGGTGAAAAGAGAATCGAATCCTGCCACAATGTTGTCTCTTGTTTTTGTCAGGCCACTGACAAGTCTTTTAAAAAAGCCTTTCTTTTCCTCTGCCATTTCCTCTCCTCCTTTTACTGCGTAAGCTGGTTTTCCACAAGATCAACGGAAACCAGCGTGGAGACGCCTTTCTCCTGCATGGTAATACCATAAAGTCTGTCTGCGGCATTCATAGTACCACGCCTGTGTGTTATTATAATGAATTGAGTGTTCTTCGTCAACTTCTGAAGATAGCCTGCGAAACGACCTACATTCGAATCGTCAAGTGCCGCCTCGATCTCATCAAGAAGACAGAATGGCGACGGCTTCAGATTCTGGATTGCAAACAAAAGTGCGATTGCAGTAAGTGCCTTCTCACCACCGGAAAGCTGCATCATATTCTGAAGCTTTTTGCCCGGCGGCTGGGAAATAATGCGAATTCCTGCTTCCAGAATATCCACGTCTTCCTCAAGTTCAAGAGTGCCCTTACCGCCTCCAAACAATTCCTTGAAAGCCTTGTCAAACTCTCTCTGGATATCCTGGAATTTCTCCGTAAACTGTTTACGCATTCCCTCATCCAGTTCCTGGATAATGTTCTCCAGCTGTGCCTCTGCAGTTTTCAGATCCTCATACTGTCCGGAAAGGAAAGCATGACGCTCTGAAATCTCCTTATATTCCTCAATTGCATTTACATTAACGTTACCAAGCTTACGGATTTCATCCTTCACCTGGGCAATTTCTTTCTTCATGGCTTTCAGATCGTTCAGCTCTTCTTTTTTGTACTGAAGGGCATTGTTCGGGGTGATCTCATACTCATTCCACATGTAGGAAATCTGAGATTCCCTGTGCTCTTCCAGCTTCTCGATCTGACTTTTCAGACGGTAACACTCTTTGTCCAGAAGTGAAATCCTGCCGGACAGCTGGTCCCGCTTCTCAAAAAATGCCTTGTGGCTGGCATTTTTTTCATCCTTCACACTCTGCCAGCTCTCCATCTGAGCCTTCGCCTTGGTTTCATCCTCTTCCAAAGTCCGGATCACTGCCTCCAGATTCTCTACAGACTGACGCTTTCTCTCATTCTCTTCGACGCCAAGCTCCAGCGTTTCATGAATATCTGCTTCCTCCTGGCGAAGAGCTTCCATCTCATGAGTCAGACGGCCCAGAGTCTCTGCTGCGAAGCTTTCTTTCTGCTGGGCTGTACTTGCTCCCAGGCGAAGAGCCTCCAGTTTCTTGGAAACCTCCTGCTCCTCAGCCCTCCAGGTCTCTAATTCTTCCTGTTTATTCTGGATAAAAGTCTCCAGTTCTTTCTCATCCTGCTCAGAAGCCTTCAATTCTTCGGCAATCTTGCTGTGATCAGCCTCTGCCTCCTCGATCTGACGGCGGATTTCCATCTGCTCTCTCTGAATCTCTCCATAGCCAGCCTGGATTTCCTTTGTCTTGGCTTCTACCTGGTTAATGTTCATCTTCGCCGTATTCTGGGCAACATACTGCTGACGCAGTTTTTCCTGCAGATCTGCAATGGTGTCACGCATAACATTACGCTTGCTTCGATTATCATTAATAGCCGTCTGCATGTCATCCATGTCTTTTTGAAGAGCCTTCACACTGGATTCCAGTTCTTCGATCTCACGGCGGCGGCCAAGAAGGTTGCTGTTATTCTTAAAAGAACCACCTGACATAGAACCGCCCGGACTGAAGGATTCACCCTCCACAGTTACCATGCGAAGACTGTGCCGGTACTTTCGCGCAATGGCAATGGCATTGTCAATGTGATCCACCACAAGCACACGACCCAGAAGATAAGTAGCAAGTCCGGCATACTCCGGACCTGTAGTTACCAGTTCACTGGCAAGCCCGATCACTCCCGGCTCCTGCAGCGCATCCCTCTGGGTAAAACCACTTCTAGTATTGATACTGTTAAGTGGAAGGAACGTAGCACGGCCGAAACGGTTTTTCTTCAGAAATTCGATCATATGCTTGGCAGTCTGTTCATTGTCTGTGACAATGTTCTGAATACTTCCGCCAAGAGCCGTCTCAATGGCGATCTCATACTCCTTATTTACCTGGATCAGATCTGCTACAACACCCTTAATTCCCGGTACTCGGTCCTTCTGTTCCATTACACGGCGGATACTGTTTCCGTATCCGTCATAGCGCTCTGTAATATTTTTCAAAGATTCCAGCCTGGAAGCCTCACGGTGATATGCGCTCTGGCCGATTTCCATCTGGCCGTTCTGTTTCTTTAATTCATCTGTAATTTTATGTACTTCATTATCCAGGCGCTGACACTCTGCATTCATGTCCTGGATAAGTGTGGTAATTCCCTGAAACTTCTCCTTTGCCTTCTCCAGCTCACTCTGCTGCTGGGCTTCCTCTGTTTTCAAATGAAGCTGTCTCTGACTGATTCCCGCTTTACGGATATCGATCTGCTCCATCATGGTATCGAAACGCTGGGCTTTTCCTTTGGTAGTGGCACGGGTATTGAGAAGCTCGATAATCTCGTTCTTGCCATTCTCCACTGCCTGGGAGCACTCTTCGATCTGTGCCTGAATATTGGAAATCCGGTCCTCTTCTGCCTCCTGGCGCTTCCTTGCTTCCAGAAGAGCTGCATGGAGCTGGGATTTCTCCGCCTCCTGCCTCTCCAGAGATTCCTGACGTTCCTTCAGATCCGCCTCAATGGTCTGCAGACGGCTCTTGTAATGCTCTTCGCTCTGCACTCCGGACAAAATCTGTTCCCGAAGTACCTTGGTCTCACCATCCAGCTGCTGCCTGCGGATTGCCTTATTCTGCGTCTCTTCACGCAGCTGATCCATCTGGGAATTCAACTGTTCCAGTTCCTCTTCCAGACGGTCATATTCCACTTTCGTCTGCTCGTAGGCCTTCTGATTCTCCTCCAGCTCCTCAGCGGCCCTGGTATTCTTGGTATCCAGCTCTTTTAATTCACGGCTGGTCTCCTCGTTTTCCAGAAGAAAACTGTTCACATCCAATTCCCGCAAAGTGTCTCTTTTGGCAAGATAAATTCTGGCTGTCTCGGACTGGCGCTCCAAAGGACTCAATTGTCTGGTAAGCTCACTTAAAATATCGGTAACACGCACCAGGTTCGCCTGCTCGTCCTGCAGCTTCTTAATGGTAGTTGCCTTTCTTCGCTTAAACTTTACGATTCCGGCAGCTTCGTCAAAAAGCTCACGGCGCTCTTCCGGCTTACCGCTTAAGATCTTATCGATCTGTCCCTGCCCGATGATGGAATAGCCCTCTTTCCCAATACCGGTATCGTAAAACATCTCATTAATATCCTTCAGACGACAGGCACTTCCATTAATAAGATATTCACTTTCACCGGAGCGGTAAAGTCTTCGGGTAACCGTAACCTCATTAAAATCAACCGGAAGCTTGTGATCGCTGTTATCCAGAGTAATGGCAACAGAAGCAAAGCTAAGGGGCTTTCTGGTCTCCGTGCCGGAAAAAATAACATCCTGCATGTTTCCGCCTCGAAGCTGCTTGGCGCTCTGTTCTCCAAGGACCCAGCGGACCGCATCACCTACGTTGCTTTTTCCACTGCCGTTGGGGCCAACGATTCCCGTAATTCCATTATGAAATTCGAAATTGATTTTCTGTGCAAAGGACTTAAACCCGTGCACTTCAATATTTTTTAAATACATGTATTCGAACCCTTGTTATTATTTTCTCATCTTCCGGATTGCCTGGTAAGCAGCTTCCTGCTCGGCAGCTTTCTTGGTATGTCCTACTCCGGTACCCATCACATGACCGCTGACAAGCACATCCACGGTAAAGCTTTTATTGTGATCCGGGCCTTCTTCTTTTATCAGATGGTACTCCACAAGATGGGTTCCCTTCTCCTGTACGATTTCCTGCAGGATGGTCTTGCTATCATAAAAGAGCTGTTTGTTCTCAAGATCGTTCAGAATGAATTTCAGAACAAACTCCTTTGCGCTAGCAAAACCACCGTCCAGATAGATAGCTCCAAGCAGAGCCTCTGTTGCATCGGAAACAATAGAGTCACGGTTTCTTCCACCAGTCATGTCCTCACCTTTTCCAAGGAGCAGATACTGCGGCAGTCCGAAATCTCTTGCACAATAAGCAAGACTGGGTTCGCAAACCAGGCTGGCTCTCTTCTTGGTCAATTCGCCCTCTGGAATCTGGGTGAATTTCTTATAAAGAAAATCACTGCTGATCAGCTCCAGAACTGCATCTCCAAGAAACTCCAGACGCTCGTTGCAGCCTGCCTTACCAAGCTTCTTCTCGTTGGCATAAGAACTATGTGTCAGTGCAAGGATCAGAAGGTTTCTGTTCCTGAACTCATAACCGATCCGGTTCTCCAATGCTTTTAACTTTTTTTCCATGATAAACTTCCTTCCCTCTGACTAGCTGGCAGACCCCCGGCAGGTCTTTGCCGAAGAGTCTGCTGCAATGCATGGATGATCATGCTTTTTCTGGTGTCTCTTCCACCATATGGGCAGCGATTTTCTCATTGATTTTCTGCTGTCTGAACTGAACACACTGAAAAATAGCGTGACGAATCTCAACCGCCCTGGCACTGCCGTGTGTCTTCACAACCAGTCCCTTAAGACCCAGAAGAGGAGCTCCGCCGTACTCACTTGCATCAAATGCCTTCATGGTTTCTTTGACGGCCGGTTTCACCAGAAGAGCTCCAACCTTGCTGCGGGTGTCTTTCATAAGGCCGGTTTTAAGCATCTTCATAAAGGTACTTCCAAGTCCTTCATAAAGCTTCAGGATCACGTTCCCGACAAAAGCCTCGCAGACAATCACATCTGCATAACCAGCCGGAATATCCCTTGCTTCAATACTTCCAATAAAATTGATCCCCGGGCATTCCTTCAAAAGAGGGAACGTCTCCTTCACAAGGGCATTTCCCTTCTCCTCCTCTGCACCAATGTTTACAATGGCAACACGAGGGTTCTTGATTCCAACCACGTCTTCCATATAGATGGAACCCATCTTCGCAAACTGTACCAGATGCTCTGGTCTGGCATCTACGTTCGCACCGCAGTCAATAAGAAGTGACACACCATTCTGGGTAGGAATCAAGGGTGCCAGCGGCGGACGCTGTACTCCTTTGCTTCTTCCTACGATCACCTGACCACCTACTAAAATAGCGCCTGAGCTTCCAGAGGAAACAAATGCTTCTGCTTCCTGCTTCTTCACAAGATTCAGTCCTACCACAATGGAAGAATCTTTCTTCTTACGGATCGCCAGAACCGGAGGCTCTGCTGTCTCGATCACCTCTGTGGTATTCACGATCTGGATTCTTTCCTTGGGGTAATTCTGAAATTTACTCAGCTCTTTCTCAATTACATCCTGCCTGCCGGTAAGGATCACATCAATGTCTTCCCTCTCGGCAACAGCCTCTACGGCTGCTTTCACTGGTTCTGCCGGAGCGTTGTCTCCGCCCATGGCATCTACTACAACTCTAACTGTCTCTGCCATATTTTTCTCCTCTTCGGATATTCTTCAATACTGTAATCTGGTAATGTGAAAACATCCATTATAATCGGGATATGCAAAACACAGCCCAATTCAACAGCTCCTCCATACCATAGCATGTTTGAAAAAGGCTACAAGGTACACTATCCCGAATAATACTATTCTACTTTATCTGCCCCCTCTTAGTCAATAGGGAATCAAAGAAAGGTTTCTGACCCAAAGGCTGTGGTTGACGAAGCTTCCAATCTCCGCTATACTCTCACTGGGAGCAGATAGGTGCCGGTGTGCCTCCTGGTCTTCAAAACCAGTGTGGGGCGCTAATCCCGTCCCGGATGGGTTCGATTCCCATATGTTCCCGCCAAAAAAGCATACCCAGCTTTCCATTCTTACTCTTCTCATTGAGACCGGTCTGCCTGCTGCAAGTTTCGTTTTAATACTCTTCCTCCATTTTCCATAACTGTAATCCGCTCTCTGTCAAACCCCTCCAGCAGTATGATCGCACATTTACGGGATATTCCCAGACGGTCACGAAATTCTCCAGTCCGGATCATACCCTTTTCTTCATATAACAGATACGCCATATCCAGAGCTTTCTGCCGTATTTCCCAGTGCATATAATGCTTCTCGTCAAACCGTACAAGAACACCGTCCCGCACCATGGCAAAGAACACTTCTGAAAAATCCCGCTCACCGGAAAATACTTTCTTCACTTCATCTGTCAGCAGAGGCATAAAGCCCGATTTCAGATATAATTCCTGCAGCTGCAAATAGACAGAATTCCCACACATTTCTTCTGTTATTTTTCCTGCAGCATGTGCTTTTTTTCTTTCCTTTCCGGTACATGCGTAACGAACGGCAGCATCTGCATTCTGTCCTTTTTTCCTTTTTTCCCCATTGGGATTCAGCACAACTCCACCGCCGATGGTTTCTACTGGCGAATAAAATCTTATAACAAAATGATCCCCTGCTTTCATTGCCGTCACCTGCTCCATCCGAAGCTGGACTATGGCCTCTTCACCAGGCTTCAGCACTACTCTGTCAAACAGAATTATTTTACACACCAGTTCTGCCGCACCATGATAAAGATGAACACGGGTACCGCTTTTTAAAGAACGCTGTCCTGATTTCAACAGCTGCAGCCGTACATCTGCTATCATGGTACCTTCCATACTTCCTGCTGCTGCCAGAATTTCTCCCCGGGAGATATGCTCTTTTCCAATCCCCGGAAGGTTCACTGCCACCCGCTGTCCCGGAGCAGCTTCGGATACTTCCTGTCCATGCACCTGAATTCCCCGGATTTTTACCCTTTCAGCCCTGGGATAAAGCATAGTGTCATAATTCAAGCTTAAACTGCCATCAAGCAGCGTCCCTGTCACTACGGTTCCAAAACCCTTTAAAGAAAACACACGATCTATGGGCAGACGAAACGCAGATCCTTTTGTACCTATTCTGCCTGTGCAGCTGTCACCTTCTTTTCGGGAAAGCTTCTGATTTTCCGTGTTTTTTCCGGCGGTGCACAGTTTCCACAACACCCTGCGCAGTTCCTCAATCCCACGCCCATCCACAGCACTGGTCACTACCACATCCGCATTTTCCAGAAACGTTCCCTCTGCAAATTCCCTGATTTCCTGGTCAAGTCCCTTTTTCCATTCCAGGTCACCTTTGGTGAGTACAATCATACCCTTTCGAATACCAAGCAGGGAAAGTATTGCCAGATGTTCCCTGGTCTGAGGCATTACTCCCTCATCCGCTGCGATCACTACCATGGCAATGTCAATTCCGCCAGCTCCGGCCAGCATATTCTTTATAAATTTTTCATGACCTGGCACGTCAATAATCCCTGCTTCCCTGCCATCCGGAAATTTCAGAAACGCAAAACCATTTTCAATTGTAATCCCCCGCCTTTTTTCCTCTGCCAGGCGATCCGTATCCGTGCCTGTCAGCGCCTTGACCAGCCAGGTCTTACCATGATCAATATGTCCGGCAGTACCTATGATCCTGTACCTTTTTTCTTCCATATCTTTTTCATGCCCCATTTTGTTCGAACAATCCCACTATTTCGCTTTCAAATAAACAGCGCGAAGAAACCACTTCTCCGCGCCATGTTTACGTTTATAACAATATTGTCTTTTTTCTGTTGTTTGGAAATATAATTCAGTTATTTAATAACATTATTCTACAGTAACAGATTTTGCCAGGTTTCTCGGCTTGTCCACATCCAGGCCCTTCGCTACGCTGACATAATATCCCATCAGCTGCAGCGGAACAATTGCAAGGCTGGTTGTGAAATACTTCTCCGTCTTGGGAACATATACGGAGAAATCAGCGGTATCCTCAATACTGTAATTGCCATAGCTGGTCAGTCCCATCAGATAAGCACCACGGCTCTTTACCTCAACCATATTGCTCAGTGTCTTCTCAAAAAGATCCTTCTGGGTCATCACACCGATCACCAGAGTACCATCCTCTACAAGGCTGATCGTTCCGTGCTTCAGCTCACCTGCTGCGTAAGCCTCAGAATGAATATAACTGATCTCCTTCATCTTCAGGCTTCCTTCCATGCTGATAGCATAGTCAATTCCTCGTCCGATGAAGAAAATATCATGGGCATTTGCATACTTGCTTGCAAACCACTGGATACGCTCCTTATCATCCAGAACACGGCTGATCTTGTCCGGCAGGGTCTCCATCTCAGCAAGCAGACGGGTCACATTCCCCTCCTCAAGCTTTCCCTGGACAAAAGCGCTCTGGATAGCCAGCAGATACATGGCGATCAGCTGGGTGCTGTAAGCCTTGGTGGTGGCAACAGAAATCTCAGGTCCCGCATAAGTATATAACGTATAATCGCTCTCTCTTGCAATACTGGAGCCTACAACATTGACTACGCTAAGTACCGGAACATTTCTATCTCTGGCAAGACGAAGAGCAGCCAGACTGTCTGCGGTCTCTCCAGACTGGGAAATAATAACCACCATGGAATCCTCCACAAGGATCGGATCACGGTAACGGAACTCAGAAGCCACATCCACCTCAACCGGGATCTTCGCCATGGATTCGATCACATATTTGCCAACCATGCCAACATGGTAAGCAGAACCACAGGCAATGATATAGATTCGCTTAAGAGAAGCCAGTTTCTCATCTGTAAGCCCTGTCTCGGAAAAATCAATGTGTCCCTCTTTTACATACGCGCCAATGGTATCCTGAACGGCTTTCGGCTGCTCATGGATCTCTTTCAGCATAAAGTGCTCATAGCCGCCCTTCTCAGCAGCAGCTGCATCCCACTGGATCTCCACAACGTCTTTTTCAATTTCTTCACGGTCGATATTATAGAAATGGATCTCATCACGAGAAAGCTCCGCAATTTCAAGATTGCCGATATAATAAACCCTTCTGGTCTGATCCAGGATCGCAGGAACATCAGAAGCAATAAGACTTCCGTTCTCGCTCTTTCCAATGATCAGCGGACTGTCCTTGCGGGCTGCAAACAGTTTACCCGGATAGTCCTTGAAAATAGCACCAAAAGCATAAGAACCGCGGATACGGAGCATTGCTCTGGAGATTGCTTCCAACGGGGTTCCGGTTTTCTTATAGTAGTAATCTACCAGCTTCACAGCCACTTCTGTATCTGTCTGAGAATAGAACATATAACCGGAACGAAGAAGCTTCGCCTTCAGTTCCTGATAATTCTCGATAATTCCATTATGAACAAGTACTACGGACTTATCATCTGTACAATGAGGATGGGCATTTATCTCAGAAGGCTCTCCATGAGTCGCCCAGCGGGTATGACCGATGCCGCAGGTACCCGGTACGGCTGAGCCGCCGTCTGTCTTCTCGATCAGAGTTTTCAGACGCCCTTTCGCCTTTACGATTGCGATCTTATCAGCTGCCTCGTTTCGAACTGCGATACCGGCTGAATCATAGCCTCTGTACTCCAGCTTGGAAAGGCCTGTCAGCAAAATCGGTGCCGCCTGTTCATCTCCTACATAACCAACAATTCCACACATAAAATTTCCTCCTCAGTCTCAGTCTTAATCATTCTCCTCGTTTTTCTCCTGGCCGGCTGTCTTCTGCCATGCCTCAACCCCTTCTGTATTTTCCTTCTGGAAAAGGATTTTGAAGGTAAGCATCAGAAGCTTCAGATCCAGCTTCAGAGAATAGGTCTCAATATAGGTGAGATCCAGTTTCAGCTTATCATAAGGTGTCGTGTTGTATTTACCATAAACCTGGGCATAACCGGTAAGTCCGGCCTTCACTTTCAGGCGGTAATCAAATTCAGAAATCCTCTCACTATACAGTGCAGCAATCTCCGGCCGCTCCGGTCTTGGGCCTACCAGAGACATATCACCTTTCAGTATATTAAAAATCTGTGGCAGCTCATCGAAATGGATCCGGCGGATAAGCTTCCCGACCGGTGTGATCCTGTCATCCTCTTTCTTCGCCAGCTGGGCACCCTTCACTTCAGAGTCCATTTTCATGCTTCTGAATTTCAGGATCATAAAGATCTGCTTATCCTTCGTAAGACGCGGCTGCTTATAAAAAACAGGACCGCCATCATAAAGCTTAATAGCAAGTGCGATCAGAATCATAAACGGAGATGCAATCACCAGCCCTGCCAGGGAAAATATAATATCCACAATTCTTTTGAAAAACAGCTGCTCTGCTGTCAGACGCAGGTTTCTGGAAAGAAGAAGCGTGGTATCAAATAAATGAATATCGTCTGCATTCCGGAGCATAATATCAGAAAGCTTCGGAATAGAATAACAGCGGATATCCTTCTCAAAGCAGTATTTCAGAAGAAGATTTCGTTCGTGGGACGGGATATCCCCGATCACAACTGCTTTATATCCGTTGATCTTCTCCTTGATCACGTCAAGGCCAAGGGAAAGGGATGCCATCTCTTTAATGGCATATTTATCCTCTCTGGTCTCAAACTTATTCCTTAAATCTCCCGGATTACGTCCGCCATAAATCATCAGCATCTGTCTGGGCGGATACAGTCTGGTGTACACATAACGCATACCAACCACCCATATGACAACGATCACCAGGTCAATCCCCGTCATAGCCAGCATAGGTGTCAGATGCTCTCCCAGACGCCAGCGGCCGATCAGGCACAACTGTAAATAGGTAATAAAATTCACGCAGCACACAGACAGGATCTGGGAATAGATTACTTCAAATACCCGCAAATAACCCACCTTAAAACCACCGTAAATTTTGTAAAAGAAGTATATCATCAGCACATACAGGCCAATGACTACCTGATTGCCTCTGTCAAAGCGTCTGCCGATGACCTCCTTGTGGGCATAAAATTTATACCAGATATAGGCGAAAAGCAATGTTTCAATAGCTATGATCACCGCAGACGCCAAAAACATGATCAGTCTCTTATATCGTTCGCGATTTTCCATTTTTTCCTCCAGTAAATTTCCTCTGAAATCTATACGTTGTATAAGTATAGCACAAAAAATCCCAGAGGAAAACGATTTTTTTCGTCACTCATTTTTGACAAAAAATGACAGAGCAGGTTGATATCCACCCCAAACCGTGATAAAATCAGTACATATTGTGGTAAAGCAATATAATATTTATACAATATGATATTTTATAATGTGAAGTAAATAACAGATTCTAAGTTTTGTCAATATGTAATTTTCAGAGTGACGGTTTACAGGTACTGTTCCGTTACTGTTCACAGGGAATGTTCCGCGAGGTGTTTTTTATGAGCAAGGCTCACAGAAAGCCCGAGAATTGCGGCGCGAAATCATGCAAATGCATGATTTCTATGCATCGCGGAGCGTGTTGCTGTGAACGGAGTGAACAGCTGCGAAGTATACCTCGGTCTGCAGAAAGGAATCAATGCGTCATAATCAAATTTCCAGACAGAATAAAAATAAAAAAATAAAATATCTCGCCATAGGACTTGCCGCTGGCGTTCTTGGCATAGGCTCAGCTGCAGGTGTTCTCACTTCTGCCAACAGCCATGCTGTGACCCGGAGTGCATCCTCTTCCACACAGGATACTGACCAGATCACTTATAAAGGTGTTACCTACGTTCCGAAGGGGAATCTTGAGACTTACCTTTTCGCCGGAATTGATTCTCCGGATAAGATAACCGAGATCAAGGAATACGACGGCACCGGTCAGTGTGATGTGCTGCTTGTGCTTGTCCGCGACAGAAGCACAGACACCTGCAAGTTTCTCACCATCGACCGGAACACCATGACTCCGGTGAAGAGCCTTGCAGATGACGGCTCTTACATAGATACCACAGAATGCCAGCTTTCCCTGGCACACGCCATGAGCCTGGATCATGAGACCCGGGCAGAGAATACCGTGGATGCAGTTTCCACACTCCTTGGAGGTCACAAGATTGACGCTTTGCAATGGTAAACATGAGCGCCATCGAAGTGGTAAATGATATGGTTGGCGGTGTCACCGTCACCATCGAGGATGATTTTCCCGACAGTGACACGCTGATCAAAGGACAGACTGTCACCCTGCACGGAAAGGACGCGGAACGCTTCATCCGTGAGCGCAAGACAGTTGCCGACGGACTGAACGAGAACCGGATGAGCCGTCAGGCCCAGTACGAGGAAGCTTTCAAGCCTGTTTTCCAGGCGAAATGCAGTGAAGATAAGACGTTCCCGCTGGATCTTTATCATGCACTTGAGGACTACATGACTACCAACATCAGTGCCAAGAAGTTTTCCCGTCTTGCCCTTCTTCTTTCCGATGAGAAAGAGGAGGAGAAAGTATCTATAGAAGGAACTGCCGACTTCGACGAGGATGGCTGGCAGACTTTCACTCCTGATCCGGACAGCCTTCAGGAAGCGATCCTTTCGCTTTTTTATAAGGAAAAGAAATAATTTTCCTGTTAGAAAATAAATCGTAGCTAGGAAGATACTGAACAGCTACAATAAACAAAATTAAGGAGACCCGACATGAACGAAGAACTCACAAACGACGAGGTGGAAATCGACCTTGTGGATCTAGGCTACGTCTTGTTAGACAAATGGCGTTATCTGCTGATCAGTCTTATTGCAGGCGCTGTACTTCTGGGTGCGTATTCCTTTTTCTTTATCGCACCTACCTATGAATCCACAGCCAAGCTTTACGTAGTATCTGCCTCAGACGATTCTGTAGTCAATTTAAGTGACCTGAATCTTGGTACTTCCCTGACTGCAGACTATGAACAGCTGATGCTCAGCTATCCGGTACTGAACCGTGTCATTGACCGTCTGGATCTGGATGTTACATCCGATGAACTGGCTAAAGCTTTTTCACTGAATAACCCAAGCGATACCCGTATTCTGGAGATTACTGCTACTTCTACCGATCCGCAGATGGCTATGGATCTGGCTGAAACTATGGCTGAGGAAGCCATTGATTATCTCCCGGATACCATGAGCACACTTGCTCCGAATCTGGCACAGCATGCCAAGCTTCCTGAGAGTAAAGTAGCTCCAAGCTATACCAAGTTCACCATGATCGGTGCTCTGCTTGGACTTCTCATCTGTGCAGCATTCTTTATTGTAAAATATCTGATGGATGACACCATCCATACTGCAGATGATATGGAAAAATATTTTGGGCTGGTACCTCTTACCACTATCCCTGACAGCGATCAGGTAATCGATCTGGATGAGGAGCAGCACCGCAGACGCGGCAGAAAGAGAGGTCGTAAGAAATAATGAACCAGCTTAATGTAAACCTTCCGGAGCTGCCCTATGCAGTTTCCGAAGCGATGAACCGACTTCGTATTAATATTAAATTCTGCGGTAAAAATACTCGCAAGATCCTTTTGACCAGCTGCCAGCCTAATGAAGGTAAGAGTACCATTTCCTCCTACCTGTGGAAAATGCTTGCAGAAGCAGGATTTCCTACTGTTCTGGTAGATGTTGACCTTCGTAAATCCGTTATGAAAACACGTTTTCAGATGGACTATGACGATGACACTACCATGGGACTGAACCACTATCTTTCCGGCATGGCAGAATATGAGGACGTTGTATATAGTACCAATATTCCAAACGGCTATATGGTTCCGTGTACACAGCTCCTTGAGAATCCTTCCGCTCTTCTGGAAGACGTTCGTTTCAAAGAGCTTCTGAATACTCTTTCAGAGAATTATCGTTTTGTTATTATAGATTCCCCGCCGCTTGGCAGTGTATCAGACGGAGCACTTATCGCTTCCCTGTGCGACGGCGCAGTTCTGGTCGTACGTGCCGGTACTACACCGCGTACTCTGATCAAGCAGTCTCTATATGAGATCCAGCAGTCTGGCTGCAAGCTCCTGGGTACAGTCCTGAACCGTGCCGATGTAAAGGGACGTGCTTATGGCAAGTATGGCTATGGAAAATACGGTTATGGTTATGGATACGGCTATGGTTATGAGCCTAAGGATAAGAAAAACAGCTCTGACTCCGCTGCCACAGATAAGAATTCTACCGGAAAATAACCGTTTGTACTATTTTTACCGGCTGTGAACTTTATTCACAGCAATCCAACTTCCGGATAAACGGGTCTGCGTGGGGAGACCGTTTATTAAATACATTAAATTAAGAAATAGAGGGTGTTACCAATGAAATCATTCAAAAAAGTAGCTGTAACCATCCTGGCTGCAGTAATGATGCTTCTCATCAGCACTACTGTTTTTGCAGCAGATTCACCTGTAAAAACATCTTTCAATGCTTCTCTTACCAAGAAAACTGTAACTTACACTGGTAAGAAACAGCAGCCAAAGGTTGTAGTTAAGAATGAAGCTGGAAAAACAATCAAAGCTAAATACTACACAGTAAAAGTTAAAACATGTAAGAATGCCGGAACATACAAAGTTACCATCATCGGTAAAGGAAAATATGCCGGATATACACAGACTCTTACTTACAAGATCAAAGCTAAAACTCAGAAGGTTACCTTAAAGTCTACTGACAAATATACTGTAAAGGCTTCTGCAGTTAAGAAGAACAGCAAGACTCTTAAGAAAGCTATCAAAGTAACTAAGAAAACTGGTAAAGTTTCTTACACAACAAACAACTCCAAGATCAAAGTTAACAAAAACGGTAAGATCGTAGTTGCTAAGGGAACCAAGAAAGGTACCTATCAGGTAAAAGTTACTGTTAAAGCTAAAAACTACAAGACAGTAAACAAATATATCACCGTTACAGTTAAATAATCCTGGTGTATAATAAAAAACAGCTCTCTGACCACGCAGGGAGCTGTTTTTATTATTCAGAAAAAGCAAAAAATCCGCAATACCATTAAATCTGCTGAGAATTTATCGCTTCTATCATCTTTTTACTTCGCAAAGCACGTCAACATATATTGTTACTGATTTTCGCCTCACATATTACTCTCAGCTCAGGCGGCTGACCTTCTGACGATACTCTTCCAGGTCGCCTTCATCAATATAACCGATACTCAACAAATATAAATTAAGCGCTTTTGTAAAATCCACCGTAGCTTCGGCGCCGTTTAAAGCAAAATCCAGATCTATAATCTTCTTCTCCTCTTCCTCCGTGCAGTCTACAATCTGAAATTGAACAGAGCATTGCTCTATGTCATAATTCATCGCAAGCAATATTTCCTTATCATCCTTGCAAACAGACAATTCAATTTCACGTTCCACCACCTGTTTCAAATCCAGTCCATAATTCAATATACCGCTATTTTTTACATATTTGATATCATCGGCCTGTAAAATCAGCTGAAGTACGTCCTGTATTGTTTCCTTCATTTTCTCTCACATCTTTCCTTTATTTTCGCAGCTGTTTGCTGCTTCAAATTTCTATGCTCATAATAGCACGGAAACAGGAGCTTCACAAGTTTTATCTGTCTGTTTTTATCTAAAAATTTCGAGATTTTGTTACTGTTCACTCCGTTCACAGTAACGCGCTTCGCGATGCACAGAAATCATGCATTCGCATGATTTCGCGCCGCAATTCTCGGGTTTTCTGTGAACTTTGTTCACAAAAAACGCCTCGCGGAACGTTACCAGTAAACAGTAACGAGATTTTTTGCTCTGTATTTGTCACATTCCAGATTTACTGTGCAGGTACTGCATAATTTCTTCATTGCTCCGTCAGCTCTGTGCTATAGCATCCAATAGTTTTTTCTGACGCAGCATTAGAGATCTTCATACCAGAACTATACAGTGGATGATTGTATGTGTAATCTGGATACTGTAATCTCATGAGTCAGATCAAGCATAAGTGGATTTCGCTTACTTTATTTTTTCTTCACCATACAGCGTTTTTTAAAGAATGAAATACCATAACAGAAAATCTGATCATAATCATCCTCATATTCTTTTGCATACATCCGATCATCTATTTGCTGCAGAGCCATATCGCACTCAGCTTCTAGATTATTCAGAACTTTTGTGTACTTTGCCTCAAAGACTGCCACGCGTCCATTGATGGAATCATAAACAACCACATCACTTCGTCTTTCTCCATGCTCTTTATTAGAATCCACCATATATCCAGCACCGGTAAAAATACCAGCAAGGAAAGCATGGTAGAAATCCTCCCGGTAATCATGATAACTAATCGTTTGGCGAAGCAAAGCATTCATTTCTTCCGCATAGTTTGGATGCAGCCATAATTTACAAGTAACGTAGCAATATTTTGTGCTTCCTATGCAAAAACGGAGACATATGCCTCCGCTTTTTAGTATATTTCCTTTGCCTGTGTTGTTTTCTCCACTTTCTTTATATTTTCCTATTATTTCTCCGCTTCTAATCTGGCAAGTTTTTCACGCAGTTCTGCAAGCTGCCTTTCTGCCGCATCTGCGCGTTCTTTCTCTACATCCGCCCTTTCTTTCTCCGCATCCGCCCTTTCTTGCTCTGCATCTGCCCTTTCTTTCTCTCTTTGTGTATTCTTTCGTTCAGCCTGTATGTCCATCTTTTCCGCATTTTCAAATAAGATTCCCATACCATGCCCTCCAATCTCGCCCATCAGTTCCCGGGCTTCTTCATTCGGCACATTCATCTTTTTTAGCAGTGCCCACAGTACTTTTATAATAACTTCTTTTATCTCATCCGGTGCCTGGGCGTATGCAGTGTCCATGAATTCTCTTGCTTCTTCTGTAAACCTTTTCCAGTCCTCCGGATTTTGGATTTTATTAATCAGCATTACAAGAGCCATATCGTCTCCTTTTTTGCTGAGTTCCTCATTCGTATATTGCTGCACACTGACTACGTGGTATTGAAAATCGGGTATGTATTCGCTCATTTCTTCCGCGAACTCTATACGGTCTTTCAAATGCAGGCCTGCCGTCCACTTTTCTTTCCCTTCATAATAGACAAAGGGAATGATCAACGGATATCTGAATGCTTTTCTGCGATTTGCATCTTTCTTTTTCTTATTCTGCTCCATCCGATAGTCGTACCAGATAACACTCATGTAACGAAAAAGCTGCATCGCAACGTCGTAATCTACTGCACTTTTATGCTCAATCAAGGAGATCACATAAATCTCCCTGTCTGGTGTCCCATCTGCCTGGTGCAGGCATACCTTTTTGATGGTGTCTGATTCAAATTCGATTCCAAGAAACGCATGGTACCGTTCTGTTACATCTTCGATATCTTCTGGTCGCACTCCAGCCAGCATCTGAATTCCTGTATAATTACTTAAAAACTGACTCGTCAGGCGATTATTCTTGAAAATCTCATGTCCATTCACATCCCTGATATGCGATGTAACATCATAATCTATGTGCTTTTCTCTTTTGCCCTGTGACTGTAATTCTTTCTTCATCGTACCTCCATATGGAAACAAAATCACAGACAAAAGATATTTACAAGTTAAATTTAGCATATTTAATGCGTATCAGCAAGACCAAAAAACGAACAATTTTCCATACTTTTCTATTATATAATTTATCTTGTATACACTTTTCCACCGGACCACGACCAGACGGAAGCCCCATTTCTTACGCTCCTCAACAACTTTTTTGTAAGTGTCTCAAAACATGGTGTAGTGCAATCCAGTAATATTTTAAATTATAACTCGTCTTATACCCATCACCGTGGCTGCTTTATGGCTATTTTAAACATATATAATCTTGATGCTCTTTCGCATATAGATTAATCTGCACTTCTTCTGCACAATCATTTATCATATTGTCCCCTTTCATTTCTTTACAAGCAAACATAAAGTCAGGAGCTGCTACGACCACATTATCTGCTTTTTCGAGCCATTGCAAAATCATTCTAAGGAATGGACTTTCTTCTCTCCACAAGCTATCCTGCAACCCAATTATTCCTGAGTACATGATGTGGATTCTCTTAATTGCCAATAATTCCTTCTGACGGTTCTCTCTAAAAATGCAAATGATAGTTCTCATAGGAACGATAATTTCCATTCCAACCGCATTAAGTCCTGGCATCCTATACCAGTAATTTAAATGCGCCCGATTAAGCAAACCGGCAATAAAATTTTTATCCGAACTAAAAGATGCTCTTATTTTCCCACCCCAACCAACATAGAAAGAACTTTTCTGCGGTCTGGCACACACCATAGTGCATTGATCAAACCTGCTCATAAATGGAATTTTTAATTGCTGCATTTCTTCCACCACAGCAACAGCTTCTTTATATTTCATATTTGCCACATAAAGCTTTAAAATGGTATCGTATATTTGTATTTTTGCATACTGAGGTGCTTTTGTAAGCATATACCGATTCCATGCAATACGCTCTTCATAACCAGAATAATCCGCAATATTAATTTTAATAGCCTCCTCAAGTTCTTTCGCCAGGGTCATATCTCCTTTGATCTGATCATAATAAAGTGAATAAAGCTCCATAGCTTTAAACTTATCATTCCAATCCAAAAGTTCTTCCCGCACACGATCTGCATAAAACTGCGGCTGTTCATATGAAATATCAGGCGGATCTGCCATAAGCTGATCATACAAATGATTATATTCTTTTCTTTTTTTATTTCGAATCAAAAAGCCCTTCATGATTCTAAATGAACCATCATAATCCTTATGTTCCTCAAACATTTTAGAAAATTTCTTATATGCAGCCTCCATATTACCGTATAATTCATCGACAAATCCTATATTTTCAGCATCTTGAAAATACTCCTGGGGATATTGCTTTCTTAAATCCTCATAAAACTGAATGCTTTTTCCAGTTATTGCGACATCAAGTACCATTTGAAATATACGTCTGTCTTCAATAGGGTAATCTTTTTGCGCATGTATTATAAGTGCATTGCAAAGGCGCACATATTCAGCTGGATTAATATGGTGAAACAATTCAATTCTGCCATATACACAACGATATTCAATATAGCTTCTATCTTTGGGATTCAGCTTTTTTAACAAATCGTTTCCCACAATATGGTGATATTCAGCATCCGTTTCCGCTTTTAACATCCAAATATAATCTTTATCCGGCAAATATTTTTCATATTTATTGTAAAAATCATAAAACGTAATATATTCCTTCAACCAATATAAAGTCTGAAGATAGGCAAAACCACTTTTCTCAACAAAACTGTGAACAACCTCTTCATCTGAAAAATTCATGATATACTGAAAATGAATCTTCGCCTTAAACAAACACTCCACATCAATCTGATATTTTTTTGGATTTTTCTCATAGCGAAGCTCAGTTCTCGCCAATTCGAAATAATTATTTGCCAATTCCTCATGTATAACCATTAAATCATCCAGTTCACTTGCACGCAATAAATATTCTATAGCCTCTTTATGTTCATGAAAAAGCTGTCCTGATGCAAGCCCAAGCCAGTAATAAGCTACGCTCTCAGATTCCCTGTCCTCATAATCTTTAAGATTTAAAAGATTATATGTATCTGGATTAATATATTTTTTCTTTAAGCCAAGATATGCTTCACGATATCTTTTATTTTCTTCATCACTTCTTGGCGATTTTGTATAGACCGGAATCTGACCACTAATATGATTGGCATCCGGCAAAAATTGTTTATAAACTTTTATAATATCCAGCAGTAGTTCTGATAGAATTCTGTTCCTGCCATTATTTTCAAGAACTTCTATTCCTTTATCAAATTCCCGTAAATTGCAATACAGTTGCCCCTGCATAAAAGAAATTTTATTTCTATTTGCATATATTTCCTTATCTTCATATACACTATCCAGCAATTTGACTGCTTCAGCATCTTTACGCAGTACTCCGTAATACCATAAAAGTCCGCACACAATATTTATTTTAAAAGCTACTGACTTTGATGCAAAATCCTGCTTCTCGTATTCAGCATAATAAAGATCATACAATTTGGTTGCCTGCTCGCTGTTTATCAACTGCTTTCCCTTCTCAATAATTTTCTTTTCAAACAGTTGCATATCAAATTTCTTATTGACTGGCAGTACCTCTACAGATGCACTATTTACATCTATATCTCTTAATTTAAAAATATTCTGAGGCAATCCCTTATTCCATCTATGTGTCCCTTTTTTGACGCATCATAAAATACAGTCTCAATTCCATATTGGGTTTTAATTCGCTCAATTTTTTCAGCATTTTTATCTGCTTCACTTTTATCAAACAGAATAAAATGCTGCGCCTGGTAGTAATGTAAAATCTTATCAAATAATTTTTGGATATATTTATCCTCAAATGAAAACCCCATAAATAAAAATGTAAAATGGGTTCTCATATGCTCAAATTCAGACTTGAAGCTATCGGTATTATAAAGTTTCTGATAGGAATCGCGTGACAACACAATACTTTCAGGTCTGCTTATCTCACCATGTAATGGAATTACTACATGATCATAAGCTGAATAAGCAAACTGATTAATCTGTATATTTTCCAGATTTTCAAGGCAAAAAGTTCTTGCCTCAGCAAAGTCATTTATATACTGATCATAGTTTGTGGTCATGTAACGAATCTTTGAAAATAAAGCCAGATCCCGATAATTATTGTCAACTGAATTTGAATTTTCTTTCGCCTCGGTCATGCTCTTTGCAATGTATTCCCGAAGCATTTGATCAGATACGCCAGCTTCCAGGATAACATCTGTAGCATCTAAATATTCATTACAATCCAGACATTTACGGATACATTCTTTTTTCTCATCTGATACGGAAAAATAATCAGCTGATTTTTCTATTAATTCCCGCCAGCTCGGTAACCCCATTGGAATGGATAGTCCACTGCCAACAACAGGAATTAAAGTAACTCTGGAGTAGCACTCCTGAAGAATCTGTATATTATCCATAGCGGTTCCCCCATATTTTTGCCTATATACCTTTTTCAGCTTCGTTTAATCCAACAGCTTTCCTTCTCTATACGACCATTCCAGATAATCCGGATTCTGGTAATACAAATCCGAGTTAAAATTTGATATTTCATCGCTTATAAAAGAGTTGAATATATTAATCAATTCCTGCACTTCATTTCCAGGCTTTGCACAATCTTCTATCATGATGCTATAAAGCTTTCCAATATCCAGGAAACTTGGCACTGAATATTTGCAGGCTGATATTGTATCGAAATTTCCATTTTTTATTTTATAATAGGAAATAACCTCATCTCCAACCTGCTCAAAGCTAAGACAATGATCTACTTCAGCATCATGCAAAAGCTTCTCCACACCTTTTCTGCCAATCGCACTCACAATATCCCCACGATGATTCAAAGTTTCTCTTGCAATATATTCGATCAATGCACATACATAAAAGTAATCGTTTCGTTCCTTCTCAGTCATAAATCACCTCACTTTTTACAAATTTCAAACAATTAAGGGCAGATAATGTATGAAAACTAATCTGATGAGTCGGATACTTGAATTCTGCCAATGCCCAAAACTGTTTTCTGTTAATTCTTCCAGCCAGGAAATCGTTTACATAGTTCCAAACCGTATCATTCGCCATAGGACCTTCTACAATATCATAATTGTGAGTTGCACCGCTTCTGCATTTTGCAATAAAATCAAGCCATTCATCCGATATTTCTGGAAACTTCAGTATATTTAAACTTTCATTTGGCTCATATTCGTAAAAATTAATTATTGGTTCACCAATTCCACGATTTGCCCAACGTATAGCCTGGCGTAGTGCAATCCAGTAATATTTTAAATTATAACTCATCTTATACCCATCACCGCCGCCCAGCACACGCCGGGCGGTGGTATCCACGGCATCCAGCCGTTATCCGGCCACATACCCATTTTCTTTAATTACATTCACAACCATATCCTCATACTTCTGGCAGATTCCTTCAGGCTGCCTTTCGCCTTTATAATTCTTGTCTTGTTCTCCTCATCCCGAACGGCAAGACCGGCTGAGTCATAGCCACGGTATTCCAGTTTCGATAACCCATCCAAAAGGATGGGTGCAGCCTGGGAAGGACCGATGCAGGATACGGTTCCACACATAAAATTTGTTCTCTCCTCTATAGCTGCTTAATCAATTCCATACTCTTCCAAGAGTTTTTGGCGAAAAGCAGGGTCGTCAAGGGCACACTTTAGGTCGTCGATGCGGTTGTCATTCAAGAGAGCTTTGGTAAGTCGTTGCTCATGCTCTGCGCCAATCTGGATTCCTTCAGACCTTCCAGCAGCACGTCCCTCTGCTAATCCAGCGATTCGCCCCTTTTCCTCAATGCCCTGAATCGCTTTACAAACATTCACCTTTTCTCCCTCGACTTCTTTTTCAATCTTCATTCCAGTCATCTCCTCCATTACACGAACAGCCTTCCTGTCCATAGTTTCAAATGCATCATTTCCTTTCACAAGCTGACTCAGTTTCTCCGTATCTTTTGAATACTTTATAAACTGCATCACTTCCCGGAAATTAGAAGTAAAATGTTCCAATACTTCTGTGTCCTCCATATACTCTTTTGTGATGATATCCTTTCTTCCCATGGATTTCACCACCTTCTATGATTTGTTTTTCAGAAGAGCTTATGTAAGTTTGAAACTCTTATGATGTATATAGGATAGCATACTATTTCCTTTTCTGGAAGAAAAATATATTGGAAAAGTATGAAATACAACAGCTGCCCCTAAGTATTTGATTTTCATAAGTGCCTCAAAACATTGTAACTCCAAGACCAATTATTATATTATTTTATAACTTATCTTATATATACCACCACCGCCCGGCACACGCCGGGCGGCAGCATCTACGGCATCCAGCCGTTATCCGGCCACATACCCATTTTCTTTAATTACATTCACAACCATATCCACATACTTCTGGCAGATTTCTTCACTTTCCGCTTCCACCATAACACGCACAACCGGCTCTGTTCCGGACTCACGGACCAGGATTCTTCCAGTATCGCCCAGTTCCTCTGTAACCTTCTCCACCGCTGCCTGCACATCTGCATCATCCTGCGCAGCCTTCTTGTCGGTCACTCTCACATTGGTGAGCACCTGAGGATAAACGGTGAAGCCTTCTGAAAGCTCACTGAGCTTTTTCTTTCTCGCCATCATAACTTCCATAATCTTCAGACTGGTAAGAATTCCGTCCCCTGTGCTGGCGTATTTGCTGAAAATAATATGCCCGCTCTGCTCACCGCCGATACGACAGCCGTTTTTCATCATGTACTCATATACATATTTGTCTCCAACGGCTGTTTTCGCGTAGTCGATTCCAAGCTCATCAAAGGCCTTGTACAAACCGAAGTTGGACATGACGGTGGTGACAACTGTATTGGTCAGCAGCTTGCCGCGCTCTTTCATGTATTTTCCGTAGATGTACAGAATGTGGTCACCTGTGATCACATTGCCCTTCTCATCCACACAAAGACAACGGTCCGCATCCCCATCATAGGCAAAACCCACGTCCATTCCATTCTCCACCACATATTTCTGCAGTCCCTCAATATGGGTAGAACCGGCATTGTTGTTGATGTTGGTGCCGTCCGGCTGGGCATTGATCACGTAGGTTTTGGCGCCGAGAGCGTCAAAAACAGCCTTGGCAATGTTCCAGGAGCTTCCGTTGGCACAGTCCAGCGCCACCTTCACGCCGCGGAAGGAATAGACACCCAGAGAGATCAGATAACCTATGTAACGGTTTCTTCCGGAAACATAGTCTACTGTACAGCCGATTTTTTCCTTCTTTGCAAAAGGAATCTCCTCCCATTTCTGCCCGAAAACTTCCAGATTTCCATCCAGATAGGCTTCCACAAGGGAAATGGTCTCCTCGTCCATCTTCTCCCCGTTTCCGTTGATCAGCTTGATTCCATTGTCGAAATATGGATTGTGGCTTGCGGAGATCATAATACCGCAGTCAAATTCATCCACTCTTGCCACATAGGCCACGGAAGGTGTGGTCGTGACATGGAGAAGATATGCATCCGCACCGGAAGCCACCAGTCCGCCAACCAGTGTATACTCAAACATATAGCTGGAACGGCGAGTATCCTTTCCTATTATAATACGCGCCGGCGTGTCGTCACCGTTCCGGCGTTTCAGTTCTCCGTAATACCAGCCGAGAAAACGGCCTACTTTATATGCATGATCTGCTGTCAGGTTTTCATTTGCCTCTCCGCGGAAGCCATCTGTACCAAAATATTTTCCCATTTTTATAACCTCATCCTGTTGTTTTTCCCCCGAAAAACATCTGCCGTTTCTGCTCACCGCACCCATAAGACTGTTGCAAATTTACTCTACCGTAACACTCTTCGCCAGATTTCTCGGCTTATCCACGTCAAGTCCCTTTGCCACGCTGACGTAATATCCCATAAGCTGTAACGGAATCACCGCAAGGCTTGTGGCAAAGCACTCCTCTATCTTTGGAACATAAACGGTAAAGGAAGCAGTATCTTCAATATTATAATTTCCATAGGTAGTCAGCCCCATGAGATAAGCTCCGCGGCTTTTGCACTCTACCATATTGGAAATAGTTTTCTCATAAAGCTCAGACTGGGTGAGCACACCAATCACAAGAGTGCCGTCCTCAATGAGACTGATAGTACCATGCTTCAGCTCTCCTGCTGCGTAAGCCTCAGAATGGATGTAACTGATCTCTTTCATTTTCAGGCTGCCTTCCAGGCTGATGGCATAATCAAGTCCACGTCCGATGAAAAACACATCCCTGGCATTGGCCTGTTTGGCAGCAAACCACTGGATCCGTTCCTTGTCGTCCAGGATCTTCTGGATTTGCTCAGGAAGACACTGAAGCTGGGAGATAAGATCCTGATAGCGCCCCTTGGAAATACAGCCCCGCACCAGCGCAAACTGAACGGCAAGGCAATAACCGGCGATCAGCTGGGTGCTGTAGGCTTTCGTTGTGGCAACTGCAATCTCCGGACCAGCAAGGGTATAAAATACATTATCTGCTTCCCGGGCAATGGAGCTTCCCACCACATTGACAATTCCAAGGGTTTTCAGCCCCTTCTTTTTCGCAAGACGGAGGGCTGCAAGGCTGTCTGCAGTCTCGCCGGACTGGCTGATCACGATCACCAGACCGTTGGGATCCAGAGGCATGCTGCGGTAACGGAACTCAGATGCCAGATCCACACGTACCGGCAGCTGCGCCAGATCCTCCAGCACATACTGACATGCCACGCCTACGTGATAGGCAGAACCACATGCCACAATATATACCTGGGAAAAAGACTGAAGCTCTTCCTCCGTAAGTCCCACAGAAGACAGGTCGATAGCACCATCCTTTAATACAGAATTCAACGTATCCTGAACGGCTTTTGGCTGCTCATGGATCTCCTTCAGCATGAAATGCTCGTAGCCTGCTTTTTCAGCTGCTTCTGCATCCCATTTGATCTGCGTTGGCTTTTTCTCAATCTCATCTCCGTCCAGATTGTAAAAGGTAACAGTCCCATTTGCCAGACGTGCCATCTCCAGATTTCCGATGTAATAAACATTGCGGGTATATTTCAGAATCGCCGGAACATCAGAAGCTACATAGCAGTCTCCGTTCTCCACACCGATAATCATAGGACTGTCCTTGCGGGCAACATAAATCTCCCCGGGATAATCCTGGAACATAATCGCCAGGGCATAGGAACCGCGGATACGGACCATGGCATGGTTGATGGCATCCACCGGAGTATGC
Source organism: Ruminococcus sp. AM42-11 (assembly GCF_003480145.1). Taxonomy (NCBI): domain Bacteria; kingdom Bacillati; phylum Bacillota; class Clostridia; order Eubacteriales; family Oscillospiraceae; genus Ruminococcus; species Ruminococcus sp. AM42-11. The sequence continues at coordinate 85,849 of NZ_QUIO01000009.1, forward strand.
TCGTATTTCTTGTAATAGTAATCGATGAGCTTCACTGCCACTTCGGTATCCGTGGAAGAATAGAACTCATAGCCCTTGCGAAGAAGCTTATTCTTCAGTTCCTGGTAATTCTCAATGATACCATTGTGAACACCGACCACATTTCCATCATCAGAAGTATGTGGATGAGCATTGGTCTCAGAAGGCTCCCCGTGGGTAGCCCAGCGGGTGTGACCGATTCCACAGGTACCAGCCAGGGCATGGCCATGGTCGGTTTTCTCTGATAATGCTTTCAGACGGCCTTTCGCCTTTACGATTCTTGTCTTGTTCTCCCCGTCACGAACGGCAAGACCGGCTGAGTCATAGCCGCGGTATTCCAGTTTCGATAAACCATCCAGAAGGATGGGCGCAGCCTGGGAATGGCCGGTGTAGGATACGATACCACACATAAAATTTGTTCTCTCCTCTATAACTGTTTAGTCAATTCCATACTCTTCCAAGAGTTTTTGGCGAAAAGCGGGATCTTCAAGGGCACGCTTTAGGTCGTCAATGCGGTTGTCATTCAGCAGAGCTTTGGTAAGTCGCTGTTCATGTTCTGCACCGATCTGGATTCCTTCAACTCGTCCCTTTTCCTGTAAATCCCGAAGTCCCTTACAAACATTCACCGTTTCTTCCTCTTCTTTTCTTTCTATCTTCATTCCAGTCATCTCCTCCATTACACGGACAGCCTTCCTATCCACATTTTCAAATGCTGCATTCGCATTTACAAACCGCTCTAATTTCTCTCCATCACCAGAATATTTGATGAACTTCATCACTTCCCGGAAATTAGAAGTAAAATGTTCCAACTCATCTCCCCTGGTGCAATCAGATTAATCCGATAGTCAGGAACCAACGACAATATGTTTTTATCCTGTACCACCAACATCTCATGTAACGACCTAGGCGCATCCCAGCTATCAGCCCCGAAATACACAACTACTGTTATAATCGGAAGCAGCCTGTCTTCTCTGTAAAAGCCTGAAAGAAACTCTGCGGAATCCGGTTTCTTCTCCTTAGGCTCTTTCTCCTTCCGCGCTTTTTTATGAGAAGCCTCTGCTTTCTGCACCTGCGCTGCATACTCCAGCGAATCGTAAACCATATTTTTCACTGGCATTGCATAATGAACATTGGATTGGTTCTCCACTCCCAGGAGCAGATACACCGCATTTTCATCTTCCATAGCACACAGGATTTTAAACACATCCCGATATTTCTGATATGGCACCTCCGCCCCATCAGCTCCATATGGAATAATTACATTCGCCGTATCCAGTTCCTTCAAATTCTTAGGGTCAATGACCTTTTCTCCTTTGTAAATCATATGGTTGAACACATCCGCAAAAACCTCTGTGTCCTCCATGTACTCTTTTGTGATGATATCCTTTTTTCCCATGGATTTCACCACCTTCTATGATTTGTTTTCAGAAGAGCTTATGTAGGTTTGAAACTCTTATGATGTATATAGGATAGCATACTGTTTCCTTTTCTGGAAGAAAAATATATTGGAAAAGTATGAAACTTATTTAATAAGTTTTTTAGAAAACTTTTAGGAATTTCACTCTGTCTTTATGGGAACAGACCCCTTTTATTCACATATGATTTGTTTTTCAGAAGAGCTTATGTAGGTTTGAAACTCTTATGATGTATATAGGATAGCATACTGTTTCCTTTTCTGGAAGAAAAATATATTGGAAAAGTATGAAATTTATTTAATAAGTTTTTTAGAAAACTTTTAGGAATTTCACTCTGCCTTTATGGGGACAGACCCCAATGCTTCAAATAAACAAATTGTAATAAAGCAATTCAACTGAATCCAAAACTGCTACAGATATTTTAGTATTATCGGCAAATATCACAATTATAAATTTAATAAGTACAGGCAATATAGGCAAAGCAATATTTGTTATTAACCAAGGAATAAATTTTTTTGCTTTTTCTTGCACTTCTTGCTTCGCCTCCTCCATTTTTCTTAAGCTAATATTAAACTGTTTACTTATTTAAGTGAAATTGACTAATCTCTTCTGAAAATATCCCTAGTATAAACTTTCTCCTGCACATCATCCAAACAGCTATCATAACGATTCGCAATAATAGCCTGGCTCATTTCCTTGAATTTTGCTAAGTCATTTACAACCTTGCTTCCGAAGAAAGTTGATCCATCTTCCAGAGACGGCTCGTAAATTACTACTGTCGCCCCTTTTGCTTTAACTCGTTTCATAACGCCCTGAATAGAGCTCTGACGGAAGTTGTCAGAGTTAGATTTCATAGTCAGACGATAAACGCCAATGACAACTTCTTTTTCCATAGTTGCATCATAAGTATTTTCATCTTCATATCCATAATATCCAGCCATCTGAAGTACTCTGTCTGCAATGAAATCTTTTCTGGTACGATTAGACTCTACAATTGCCTCAATCAAATTTTCCGGTACATTCTCGTAGTTTGCCAGAAGCTGCTTAGTATCCTTCGGCAAACAATATCCGCCATATCCAAATGATGGATTATTATAATGCGAGCCGATACGTGGATCCAAACAAACACCATCAATAATCTGCTGTGTATTCAAACCTTTCATTTCTGCATAAGTATCCAATTCATTAAAGTAGGAAACTCGAAGAGCAAGATATGTATTCGCAAAAAGTTTCACAGCCTCTGCCTCCGTAAATCCCATAATCAGAGTATCAATATTCTCTTTAATGGCACCTTCCTGTAAAAGAGATGCAAAAGTATTCGCCGCTTTTACTAGTCTGGCATTCTCAACATCAGTTCCAACAATAATTCTTGATGGATAAAGATTGTCGTACAATGCCTTTGACTCACGAAGAAACTCTGGGCTAAAAATAATATTGTCACAATGATATTTCTTTCTGACACTTGCAGTAAAACCAACTGGAATTGTTGATTTGATTACCATAATTGCGTCTGGGTTATATTCAATTACCAGTTTAATAACTGCTTCTACAGCTGAAGTATCAAAAAAGTTTTTCTTACTGTCATAATTAGTCGGCGCTGCAATTACAACATAGTCAGCATCTTTATAGGCAGCCTCTGCATCCAGAGTCGCTGTTAAATTCAAAGATTTTTCAGCTAAATATTTTTCAATATATTCATCTTGAATTGGTGATTTCTTTTATTGATCAATTCTACTTTTTCTGGAATAATATCAACTGCCATTACCTCATGATGTTGAGATAATAATGTCGCAATAGATAATCCAACATATCCTGTACCAGCTACTGCAATTTTCATATTTCAAACTTCCTTCCCAACTATACTTTTTTATGATTCATCCAAACATCTCATACTTTTTCAAAAAATGTATCTGGATGTTCTGGATTAAATATTTCATTACAGGTCATAACAGTTACCAAATTCTCAGTCTCGCTTAAATTAATAATGTTATGTGTCCAACCTGGAATCATATGGATTGCTTCAATCTTATCCCCAGAAACCTCAAATTCAACCTTTTCTCCAGTGTTTATATTCCGTTCCTGGATCAAGCCATGACCTGCAACCACAATAAAAAGTTCCCACTTTGAATTATGCCAGTGCTGACCTTTCGTAATACCAGGTTTACTAATATTAATAGATACCTGTCCACAATCTTCCGTGTGAACTAATTCTGTAAAAGAACCTCTATCATCAACATTCATTTTCAGAGCATACTTAAATTTCTCGGTCGGTAAATAAGTAAGATATAAAGAATACAATTTCTTTGCAAAAGAGCCATCTGGCATTTTGGGCATCATTAATGTACTGGACTGATTTTTAAACTGCTTCAATAAATCCACAATTTCACCCAGTGTTACTTTGTGTGTAACTGAAACATAACAATATCGGCCTTCATTTTTTTCAATAGTTTCAACGCCATTAAACTCACAATGTTTTTCTTTATTTTCTAATAAATCAAACATTCCTTCCACTAAATCATCAATATAAAGCAGTTCCAGTTCTGTAGACGGATCATTTACAGTAAACTCTTCATCATTTGCCACAGCCCAACAAAAAGTAGAAACAGCAGAATTATATTTCGGACGACTATGTCCCATTAGGTTCGGGAATCGATAAACTGCAACTTTAACACCATTTTCCTCTCCATAAGAAAAGAACAGTTCTTCTCCCGCCTTCTTAGAACGACCATATTCACTGTCACCAAATCGTCCTGACAAAGTTGCCTGAATCGAAGAAGATAACATTATAGTTGCTTTGTTATTGTATTTTTTTAAAGTATCCAACAATTTTGATGCAAATCCAAAATTTCCCTTCATAAAATCTTCTGGGTTTTCAGGACGATTTACCCCAGCCAGGTTAAAAACAAAATCTGCTTTCTGACAAAACTGCTCTAATTCTGCTTCAGTAGAATCTAAATCATACTCATAAATTTCATCTACATGAATCCCAGGTCTTGTTCTGTTTTTCTCATCTCGAATATTTTTTAGATTATTTACCAAGGCGGTTCCGACCATGCCCTTTGCTCCTGTTACTAATATGTTCATATCCGCCCACTCTCTTTCCTAAATATCTTTTCTCCAGACCATTTTATTTACCACTCCGGTATAACTCTGAATGATCTTTACTACTTTTGAACTAACATTTTCTTCAATATAATCGGGAACTGGAATACCATAATCTCCCGCTGTATTCATTTCAACCGCTGTATCTACAGCCTGCAATAATCCCTTCTCATCAATACCAGATAAAATAAAGCATGCTTTATCTAATGCTTCCGGTCTCTCTGTAGACGTACGAATGCATACAGCTGGAAATGGATGTCCAACAGATGTAAAGAAACTGCTCTCTTCTGGAAGTGTACCAGAATCAGATACAACTGCGAAAGCATTCATCTGAAGACAATTATAATCATGGAATCCTAATGGCTCATGCTGAATTACTTTGGGATCTAATTTAAAGCCAGATGCTTCAATTCTCTTTTTGCTACGAGGATGGCAAGAATACAGCACTGGCATATCGTACTTTTCAGCCATTTTATTAATAGCATTAAACAATGATAAAAAGTTTTTCTCTGTATCAATATTTTCCTCTCGATGGGCAGATAAAAGAATATATTTTCCTTTCTCTAAGCCCAGACGAGCATGAATGTCGGATGCTTCAATCTCTTCCAGATTATTGTGTAATACCTCAGCCATTGGAGAACCAGTTACATATGTACGTTCTTTTGGCAAACCACAATCCGCTAAATATCTACGCGCATGCTCTGAATAAGCCATATTTACATCAGAAATAATATCTACAATACGACGGTTTGTCTCTTCTGGAAGGCACTCATCCTTACATCTGTTACCAGCTTCCATATGGAAAATCGGAATATGTAATCTTTTTGCTCCAATAACAGAAAGACAGCTGTTAGTATCTCCCAGAACTAATACTGCATCTGGTTTAATTTCTACCATCAATTTGTAACTCTGTGCAATAATGTTTCCACAGGTTTCTCCAAGATCAGAGCCAACTGCATTCAAATACACTTCCGGATCATCAAGTCTCAAATCTTTAAAAAATACTCCATTCAGATTATAATCATAGTTCTGACCTGTATGTGCCAGAATTACATCAAAATATTTTCGAGTCTTATTTATAACCGCTGCAAGACGAATAATCTCAGGTCTCGTTCCTACAATAATCAGAAGCTTTAATTTTCCATTTTCTTTCCATTTAATATTCTTATAATCACCCATATCCCTTTTCTCTCCCTAATTACTCCATCTTAGCAAGTTCTTCCTGAATATATGAAAGAGAAGCAATTTTCGCTTTTGTCTCTTCCAGATTTAATCTTCTGGTATTATTGGAATTAAACTCAGTTAATGTATTTCTCTGCTCATCGCCCTCTTTGAAATATTTATCATAATTTAAACCACGATTATCTGCTGGAACTCTGTAAAAGTTCCCCATATCAACAGCTTTTGCACATTCCTCATTTGTAAGCAAAGTTTCGTACATCTTCTCACCATGACGAATACCAATCACTTTGATATCTTCTTTTTTGCCACCAAATAACTCACAAATAGCTTCTGCCTGTGTCTGAATCGTGCAGGCAGGTGCTTTCTGAATTAATAAGTCTCCATTTTCACCATGCTCAAATGCAAATAGTACAAGATCAACTGCTTCCTCAAGAGACATGATAAAACGTGTCATAGATGGCTCTGTTAAAGTAATTGGATTACCTTGCTTAATCTGCTCAATCCAAAGCGGAATAACGGAACCACGGCTACACATTACATTTCCATAACGAGTACAGCAAATCTTAGTTTTTCCTGAAGTTCTTGACTTTGCCACGGCAACTTTCTCCTCAACAGCCTTTGTTATTCCCATAGCATTAATTGGATAAGCTGCTTTATCTGTAGATAAGCAGATAACACTCTCTACGCCTTCTTCAATAGCCGCAGTAAGAACATTATCTGTTCCAACAACATTTGTTCTTACTGCCTCCATTGGGAAAAATTCACAAGAAGGTACCTGTTTTAATGCAGCTGCATGAAATATGTAATCAACACCGTGCATTGCACTCTTAACAGACTGCAGATCACGTACATCTCCAATATAAAATTTAATCTTATCGGCAACTTCTGGCATTCTAGCCTGGAAATCATGACGCATATCATCCTGTTTTTTCTCATCACGAGAGAATACACGAATTTCTCCGATATCAGTTTTAAGGAAACGATTTAAAACAGCATTTCCAAATGAACCTGTTCCTCCTGTGATCATGAGTGTTTTACCTGTAAACAAAGACATTCTAGTTTCCTCACTTTCCAACAATTATTTTTAATTTACTATTTTTACCTAACGTTTTTGCTATAACTGCAATTATTCCTACCGTAAAAATGACTTCTATCAATTTCAATAGAGTTTGTATTGCCAGTGATTCAAATCTTGCCAGTACTAATACATTAAATATCGCAATAATAAACTGATTCAATTCCATGTACACGATACTATTATCACTCAAAAATACTAATTTTTTTAAGAATATATTTTTCTTTCTATCTGCTATATAAAAAATAAGTAACCAAGATATAATTCCAGCTAATCCAGATAAATAGAATAGCCCCAAATTACCATACTGATTTTCACGCATATTTACAGTCTCATTCGCAAAACAAAGCATTGAAATTCCAAAACATATAGCTAAGAAAAAATATACTTCATTTCCTCTTTTAAGCCGTTCAGTAATAACACAACTTCCCAGTCTACATAAGTACCCAATTAAATACAATCCCAATGCAATTAATGCTGTATCAATACATAGAGGAAGCTTCATTCTCTTGTATGCTATAACCCAGCCAGAAGCAATTAAAAATATTAAAATAAAATTTCTCACCCCAGCAATTCTAATTCTATTAATTGCCTCAAATATGATTTTTACAATAAATATTGCCATTAAAAACCAAATTGCACCACACCAATCAAAAGGATACTTATTAGGAAAAACAAAATTGCGAAATACCTTTTCAACATTAAAACTGTGTCCACTCAAATAAAATATAATACTAAAAAATATTCCGCATACTAAATATGGAACTAATAGCAATTTAGCTTGTCTTTTTATATACTTCTCAAACTTTAGTGTACTTTTTTTATAAACATAACCAGATACTACAAAAAACAACGGCATATGAAAGCTATATATGTACTTATTTATACATTCCGCAAATTCTATATGTCCAATTATCATAAAAAGGATACCCAATCCTTTTAATTGATCTAAAACTATTATTCTATTATTTTGCCTCATAAAAAGCCTCCTGTTTTACCTTCCCCCATACAATTTTTTGTCCAGGTATTGGACATATAAAATAGTTCAATAATAGAACAACCGAGAAATCAATATATAATAAATCCCATTTAAAAACAGTACGAAACATTAAATAAAAAACATAAATACAAATAGCTATACTTCCAACAGACCTTCTTTTTTTCATCAATTTATAATATCTACATGATAATATACCCGCAATAAGCGGTCCAATAGCAGCTCCCCATATTCCCCAATCTACTAAAAAAGCATAAAAACATGTGCACATCGCATTAAGTAAAGTATGAGAACCAACAAAATACTGCTTAATTGTAATAACACTGGCGATTAGTTTTACCGTAGAATTATTGATTCCTACTAATCCAATTTTTAAATAATAGTATAAATTAGCAATAAATCCCAATGTAACTGTTCCATAATAATAATCTCTTCCAACTCGAATAGCAGTAGAACTATCACCTAACAGCTTTGTCAAATAGCTAGGACCCGAACAATAATACATATATATAGTTTTAAGAATTGACATATCAGACGCTCTTGAGTTTTGTATTATTAGTCCTACTACAAGCAATACTGAAAATAATAAAATTACTTTTTTATTGCTCTTAATCATTGATATAATGCTTTTTCTTTTTAAAAATAATAGTGCAAATATAACATAAAAAATGAAATTAACTAAATATGCACGTGCAGCATTTGCGACACAATATTCAACAGTTTCAGCAATTGCCAATATGATAATATTTCTTTTTTGTTTTGTATTCTTCTCAGTAAATATCAAAACAGCTGCATATAATGCAGTTAACGTGAAAACATTTTTCACCCCACTATCTCTAATAATACTTGCCAAACCTCCAGAAACAATTCCCTCTGTAGAATCAGTTAACACTCCCCTCAAATATACTAATTGAAATCCGTGATTCATTAATGTACGAATAGCTCGCAACAGATATGGAATTTCAAATAGAATTGCCACTATATTAACTGTCCAAAAAACATTTTGTTTTAAATTATCGCAGATGTCCTCAGAATAAAATGAACTTCTACATATACGTAAATTATGCAATCCATAAAAAGCGCAATAAATTGTATATATAATAATTCCTACTATAATAAAATTATTAACAAAATTAGATGGAGGATAATAATCATAAAAAGCAATATTACTTAACATACCAATTAGACACCATAAAGACGCCCATACAGTAATTGGGTTAAAAGCGACTTTATAAATTCGAAGCCCAACACATAATGTGATTAATAACATTAGAGTATACACTACTATATACATTCTTAATCATCTCTTTCTAAATAATTGATAAATCTCTCATAATTTTCAAACATTGGCTCCGATTTTAGAAAACACTCAATTATATCTTGCATATCGTCACCATTCAAATTCACATTAACATTCTCTCTATTAATCGCATCTTTTGATCGTTCTAAAAATAAAGGAAAAAAAGGCCCCATCTCTTTTACCGATGGTCTTCTTCCATACTTTTCCTTAAATTTTCTATAATATATTTCAGCCTCACAAAGACTTCTCTCTTTTCTCTTTTTGTAATGATCCTCCAATGATCTGATTATTTTTGCAGGATTCCCTGCAATAACACAATTATCCGGTATCTCACCACTTACTACACTCCCCGCACCTACAATCACATTATTTCCAATTTTAGTTCCCATCAAAATAATACTATTCATTCCAATAAAAACATTATTACCAATTACAGTTTCTCCAGCTTCTCCAATAATTTCACCGTAAAACCTCCTCAACACCGATCGGCTATAATCATGAGTCAAAATTATTGTGCCTTTAGTTATCTTGCAATAATCTCCTATTTTCAGCATCCATGGTCTCTCTCTATCTATAGACATAGAATTTGGATCATAAAAAATAGTATTTTCGCCCACTTCTATTCCAGATGCTTTTAAAATTTTATTAAAGTCATATTTTCCCGCTTTTTTAGGAAAATATTTTAATCTAACTTTTATAAATAACAATTTCAAATTCATATTTTTTCACCTTTTAAGGTTCTATATCTTCTTAGTACAAATGGTGCTGCTACCGCAACATATATTATTCCTCCAATTACAATTTCTGCAATCAACAATATTACAGAATTGACTTTTAAACAGTTTGAAATCATTTTAATTGCAATAATCATGAAGATTGAGGGCACCACATAATATATGCATTGTTTTAAATAATTCAATATCGGAAGCTCACGTCTTATTCTATAAGTTTGATAACTAGCAACCGCACATTCAGCACATACCGTTCCTATAGCAGCACCTAATGCTTTGAAATGAGGTATTAGTAATGCATTTATTATTAAGTTAACTATTGCCCCAAGCCATGCCGATTGAACATATATAGCATCTTTTTCAGCCGGTATAAGGTATTGAGTTCTAATAACATTTGCCCATCCTTGAAACAAAACTGCAGGAGCCAATCCCATCATTATCAAACCACTTGCTGCAAATTCTTTACCAAAAAAAATCGAAGCAAAATCATTGGCAATTCCAAATATTCCGCAAGCCATAGCACAAGTTAAACACATCATTATTTCCATTGTAACCTGTATCAAATATTTTGCTTTTCTATCATCATTCTGACCAATCAATGCAGCTAGTCTTGGAAGCATAACCGCCCCCACTGCAGTTATTACCGTTCCCGGTAGCCCGATTATTTTTTCAGCATATTCATAATATCCTGTTTGAATTGTTGTAGATAACGTTCCTATCATTACCTTATCCATTATTTTATAAATACTAATTGCAATAACTGGAAAAAATAATATTACAATAGGTTTAATGTGTTCTTTTGCTGAATTCCATCTAGGTTTTACAAATGTTATTTCTTTTTTTAAAAAAGGAAACAATAATAATCCATTCAACAATGTTCCACACGCCATAATAAGAGTATAGATGTTCAAATCATTTCTTGACTTTACAAACAAAAAAATCAGTATTAAATTTAATAATTTAACTACCAAGTTTCTAAAAACAGTAATTTGAAATTTTTCAATTCCATAAAAAAACCAACTAATATCAAAGACTGAGCACAAAACAGTAATAACTTGTATATATGCAATAATTTTATTTCAATATAAAAGGTACAGTATATAATATATGCCGTACATGCCATTACTGAAACAGCCACCTGTATTGACCAAATCTCCCAAAAAGCTTTACTTCTTTTTTTTATATCACTTCCAATTGATGCAATAGTACGATTTCCATAGTTTGCCACCCCTAGCATTCCTACTAAAGCAAAGCAATAAGAAACACTATATGTATAAGAATAAATCCCAGCACCCTCTGCTCCTATAGTTCTACTTACATAAGGCGCTAAAATCAAGGGAATTATTACTACAAACAACTGATAACTGACATTTATTATTAAATTTTTTTTTAGTCCTTTCATTTATTTTATAATCATCCTTTACATTTCCCTTTATAAAAATCAATTATTGGCTTCATTGTTATAGATATATCACAGGTCTTCATTCCATCTTCTCTAATTAGTTTTCTCACTTCAGAAATCTCTTGACTATATAAGGAATCTACAAACAATATCATCTTTTCAATGTCAACATTTGTTTCGTCTGGTGGAATCTGTAACACATATCTTTTATTTCCTTCTGGTGAAAATGAATCAACATATGACGAAGAGAGCACAGGTAATCCCTTAGCAGCATATTCTTTTGTTTTTAATGTACTTTCACTACTTAACCCCTGTCTATGAATTGCCAATGAATTAATTCCTACTGCATTCCCCCTATAAATATCTTGAAGTTCTTTTCCAAACTTTGCACCGTAAAAAATGACATTATCATGAAGACCATATTTTGTTACAAGTTCCTTATATTTTTCGCATTCATCTCCCTCACCTACTAATTTTAAAATTATCATTCTAGAACCACCACACGAATAATAATCATGCATTCCCTCAATTAGCCGTTCATATCCATGAACTCTAAACATTGCTGATACAGCAATCAAATTAATACACTTATCAGTATCAATTTTTTCATCATCATAAGATATACTTCCAAAATCAATTCCATTTATAGTATTAATAGTTGGAATTCCAAATATTTCTACATCATTAGAATATGTCACAATCCTATCTACATATTTTGACAATTTATTCCTGTAAACATGATCTAAAAAATTTATAAAACACCCCTTTATAGTTTCCGCCCCCTCCATATCATATGGATATGTTGGAATTTCTACTATATTGCAAATACACTGCCTTTTTATCTTTTTTAGTAATCTAACAAAGTAATAATCAGAACGAGGATATCTAATATAAATTCCTTTATATTCTTCTTTATCAAGTAGTTTATAAGCCTGTCGTAATACCGACAATTTTGACGAAGCCTTTCCTATAACTTTTCTTTTTTTATCCTTTAAACTATATAAGCAAACATTATCAGCAAAATAATATATAATCTCAACATCAAATGCATTTGCTAAAGCATTTGCTTGACATAATATTTTCTTCGGCACTCCATCTAGATTTTTAAAATCAATAGGGACAGGTGCAACATATAATAATTTCATTACAAGACTCCTTTATACTTCTTTAATATATCTACATGATCTTTTACCATATTTTCAATGGTGTACGATTGTATTGCTTTTAATGCGCTATATCCCATCTCATCACTCCGTAAAAGTGAATCAATTATTGCACACCTAAGCTCTTCAACATTCCCTACTTGAACTATGTATCCATTTATACCATTCTTTACCAGTTCAAGACCCGCATTACATTTATTTGTTGTAACAATCGGTAATCCATAAGCCATTGCTTCGTTAATAACTAATCCCCATATATCTTCTCTTGTAGGTAATACAAATATATCAGCTAACTTATAATATTCTTTCAACTCTTCTTTAGTTTTGAATCCAACAAAATGAACATTCTTAATACTTTTTCTCTCTATAAATTCCAGGTATTCTGAAGTTGGATTATCCCCAACAATATAAATTCCAACATCTTTTTGTAAACCTACCACAGCTTTCAAAAGAACATCAAAACCTTTTCTAGGTATAAACTGTCCTACTGCCAATATAATTTTTTCTTCATATATATGATTTTTTTCTTTTAGCCTTTTCTTTTCTTCCTTCTCTATTGGCTGCGATAAAATGTCTTCTTCTACAAGAGATGAGAATCTATATCTTACTATTTTGTTTAATTTTGCACCATAATATTCGTAGTATTTGTCATGTTCACTACAAGTAGATAAAAATAAATCTCCACCAGCAATTAAGTGTCTCTTTAATTTCTCTTTAAAATAATTACCCTTTTTTATAAATGCACCATCCCCTTCCAAAATATATGGAATTTTCCGTAATTTACAAAATTCAATTGCTAATATTTCTGTTGGTGAAGCATTTCCACATATAACTATTGCGTCATAGGATCTATCAATATATTTAATTACTTCCAGACAAAATGCATTATCAACCCCTGTCGATTTTCCTTTTAAAAAAATACTCTTATAGTTATTCTCTGCCTCTGCACTCCATTTTTCATTTCTTTCTGAAGACTGTTCTTTTTGATACAAGACAGTTAAGTTTACATTTTTCCCAAGTTCATTAAAAAAATTCACCCTATATGGTGACGGAACATTTGTTAAAAAAAGGACTTTTAAATTCTTATTCATAATATCGTCATTATATACTTTCATATACTTTTTCATCATACTAGCATTATCATATAATGTTTTTTCCAACGTAATTCTATTTGTACCATTTTTTCTAATTTCTCTTATTTTATTTATGATAGAAGATATGTCACCTCTCGTACAAACATATCCGTTATTTTCAAGCACAATTTCTGGACTCCCACCAGTTTTATATGTTAATACTGGAGTTCCGCACGCCATTGCTTCAATATTTACAGTAGGATAATTTTCACAATACGACAAATTCAAAAACAGATCTGCCGCTGTATATATTTCAGCTAATGCTCTAACACTTGATGTTCTTTCAACTCCTAATATATTTGAGGGTAATGTTTCTAATTGCGTCTTTGTTAGTCCCACAAGAACAATTACATAATCATCTTCTAGCACTTTAGCGATTTTAATAAAATCAGAATATCCCTTCATATCATCCCATGAAGTAGATACACCTAATAACATAAATTTATTTTCAATGCCATTTTTCTTTTTAAAATCACTTTCCAATGATTCAAATTGACTAGTATCAATTCCGTTATTAATCACTCTTACTGGATATTCTTTTAGAAAAGAATTCATTACCCAATCTTTTAGCCACTCAGAAGGTGTAATAATTGTCATATAAGAAACACCTGTAAATATTTTCTTTTTCTTTAACCAATTCCTATAAGAGTTGTCAATAAGCGAAGCTGGATATGCTTTACGAAGCGAACAATGATGACACCCATTTATCCATTTTTTGCATTCAATTGCATCACAATAAGCAGTATGTCCCGTAAAACTCCAACAATCATGTAAAGTCCATATTACCTTTTTCCTACTTAACTTCAAATATCGAAATAATATCTCAACATTAATATAGTATCCATGAATATTATGAAGATGAATTACATCAGGGTCAAAACATTTCACCCATTCAATAAATTTTTCTGTAGCTCTTTTACTCCCAAATCCCGCACCATCAAATAATCGAGCTTTTACGGCATGCATTTTTACATCAAAATTGCTTCCGATTTTCACTGCATATTTTTCATATTGTTTCGGCACATTTTCCCTACCATATGCAATTTTTACTTCATGGCCTTGCGACTCTAATACCGTAGCAAGATCAGTACAAATTCTTCCAGTGCTACGAATCCCACAAACTACATTAATCATTAATATTTTCATACGCATTCTCTACTCTTTTAACTAAACTTCATCTCAAGCATATCCATAAATAATTTTTCCTCGAAATTTTCCTCATAATATTTTCGAGCATTCTGTCCCATAATATTTTTATCAGCAACATTGATAAACTTTTTGATATTTTCGGCTAATTGCTCCGCATTTTCTGCCTCACCGCAAAAGCCACATTTTGCATCATCTATAACTTTTCTTGTTTCACCATCTATTGATCCAATAATTGGCTTTCCAACAGCCATATAACTTTGTACTTTTCCGGGCAAAGTTAATGAAAGGACAGGGTCTGCTGCCAAAGTTACTAACATTGCATCCGCTTTTGCATAAAATTCAGGCATTTCTTCTACAGGTCTTCTTCCATAAAATATAACATTATCTAAATTAGCGCCTAACGCCTGTAATCTCTCTAAATCAGATCCTCCACCTACAATATGGAATTTTATCGGTTCCTCTTTTAGCAACTCTGCTGCTTTAATAATAGTTTCAACAGATTGCACAGCCCCAATATTGCCTGCAAACATGAAATCAAATACTCCATTTTCCGGTTTAACCGGCATTAACTCAAAAATCCCTTCTGCATATTGCGGTAAATATTCAATTACTTCATCTGCAATTCCAAATTCATTTGTAAGATATTTAGAGAACATACGACTTGTAATTAAAATTTTGTTCATTTTTTTATAAATTCTTTTACTTACCAAATGATAATATTTATATATTATTGATTCTCTGGTAATTCCACCTGCAATAAGACTCTCTGGCCAAAGATCTAAACAATACATTATAATCGGAACTTTGTATTTCTTTTTATATGCAATTGCTGCATCAGCCATCATAACTGGAGATAATTGATTACAAAAAACAACATCAAAAGACTTTCCATCTGACGAAACACATTTTTTAGAGAGAACATATGCAGACGCCGAAATAGCATAACTATAATAATTCAACATACGCTTCAGTGTTCCTGATTCTCTGGGAATTGTAAAGCATCGATGTATTTTTACGCCATTTATAACTTCATCAATATGTTTTCCTTTTCCATATCCTTCATAAAGAATTCCCTCTGGATAATTCGGATATCCTGTAACAACATGAACTTCGTGTCCACGCCAAACCATTTCTTCACAAATATCCGAAATCCTAAATGGTTCAGGTTTATAATACTGACATATTACAAGAATCTTTTTTTTTTCGGTATCTGCACCTTCATCCGAATGTTTTTTTAACTCCCCAGTACCCCCTTCTACAACGCTATCGTCTTTTCCAAACACATGAAGAGATCCCAGAAATACTTTAATATCCATTAATAAACCAATCTTCTTAGCATATTCACCGTCAAGTTTTGCTTTCTCGGAAATCTCCAATTCATCCCTTCCATTAATCTGTGCCCATCCGGTAAGTCCTGGTTTTACATCATTTGCACCATATTTATCACGTTCTGCTGTCAGCACGTCCTGATTCCAAAGTCCCGGTCTCGGTCCAATAACACTCATATTATTAACAAAAATATCCCATATCTGAGGCAGTTCATCTAAACTATGTGCACGAATAAATTTACCAACTTTTGTAATATACTGATCTGGATTTTCAAGCATATGAGTCGGAACATCATGTGGTGTGCACATTTTCATGCTTCTAAATTTATGTAATTTAAAATATCTCTTATTCTGTCCAAGTCTTTTTTGTGTAAAAAAAATTGGTCCCGGATCATCAATAAAAATTGCAAGAGAAAGTCCTATAAAAACCGGAGAAAGAACCACTAATCCTCCAAAAGATAACACTACATCTAATGCTCTTTTTACATACTTTTCATAAAAACCTGGATTATAATCACTATCTCCTACCGCTTCAAGATGTCCTCGTACTCCATCCGCATTTTCACAATCGTTGTCGTCTTGCACAAAAACAACTTTTTTCCCTTCCATAGGATTCTGCTCAGAGGGTTCATCACTATATACAGATTTTCCTTCTTGTTTCTTTGCACATAACTTCAAACCTGCAAATACTGTTCCAAACAATGTTCCTGCAACACCTATGAACTTTTTTACTTTCTTGTTACCAGACATATACACTTACTCCTCATCATTTCCATTACTTTAATAACCAAGGACCACTTCGCCTGCTTCAAGCTTGCGATTTTGTACCACCCTGGCACCAGCCTTTACAATAGCTCCAGCATTTACATGTACACATTCTTCCAACACAACATTGTGATCTACAATCGCACCAACCGAAATAATGCAACCTTTATAAATTTGAGAATTCGCATTCACAATAGCTAGCGGTTCAACTACCGTCCCCTCTGATACTATTGCAGATGGACTGACATACGCAGTAGGATGTATCAGCACAGGAATCTGATATCCAGCCTTCTTTAACCGGTCTAACATCTCATTTCGAAATAAATTATTTCCAATTCCTACGATTGCATTTTCATATTCATTTAGATACAAATTTAATTCTTCTATTTTTCCAATAGCATCACTACTATTATCATCTAGAAAATCTACTTTTTTGTATCCGCATGCTTCGGCTACTTCCTTAACTACTTTTCCATGGCCTCCAGCACCTATAATCAATATTTTTTTATCCATATAATTATCCTTTATTACTTATTAACAGCCTCATGAAAAAGCTTTTTATAGGTGTCACCATGTATCTTCAAGTCATCTGCTGCCGGATGATAAGTCTGTACAATCTCTTCCACATAACTTCTAATGTCTGGATCATTTCCATAAGCTACTAGAGCCAGATTCTCAAGCTGATGCAAGAACTCATCTGTATCAAACGGAATCGGTTTACCGATATGAATCAGATCATTATCCGTCTTGGTCAGACCTTCCTCCGCCATCAGTTTTTCTTCATAGAGTTTCTCACCTGGTCTCAAGCCAGTATATTCCACTTTGATATCTACATCCGGAGTCAGACCAGACATCTTAATCAGGTTTCTTGCCAATGTATCAATCTTTACCGGGGCTCCCATATCAAGTACAAATATCTCACCGCCTTTTGCATAGGTTCCGGCCTGAAGCACCAGACTTACCGCTTCCGGAATGGTCATAAAGTAACGGATAATATCCGGATGGGTAACGGTTACCGGACCACCTTTGGCAATCTGTTTCTTAAACAGCGGAATAACAGATCCATTACTTCCCAGCACATTTCCGAAGCGCACTGCCACAAACTCAGTCCTGTATTTTCTCTCGCCATTTGCTCCTGGATTTTCACAAGTCGCTGCCACCTCTGCAAGTGCTTCCTCGCTGTCCTCATAGTGGCTTCCCAGTAATGGAAGCAGATCTTCTCTTCCGGTTCTGCTGATCTTATCCATTGTCTGAATAACCATCTCGCAGAGACGCTTGCTGGCTCCCATAATGTTGGTTGGGTTAACGGCTTTGTCTGTACTGATCAGTACGAAACGTTGACAGCCATTTTTCAAAGCTGCATGAGCTGTTTTATAGGTTCCCATTACATTGTTCTTGATGGCCTCACATGGGCTTGTCTCCATAAGAGGTACATGCTTATGGGCAGCTGCATGGTAAACAATGTCTGGCTTGTATGTTTCAAATACATCATTAATCTTTCTGGTATCACGCACGGAACCGATCAGTACTACCAGATCCAGATGGGGATATTTGGAACGAAGCTCCTGTTCAATGTCGTAGGCATTATTCTCATATACATCGAAGATCACCAGTCGCTTCGGCGCATGGGCTGCAATCTGACGGCAAAGCTCACTACCGATAGAACCGCCGCCACCAGTTACCAGAATGGTTTTTCCACTGATGTAGCGAAAAATCTCATCCATATTTACTTTGATCGGTTCTCTTCCAAGAAGGTCTTCCACTGCCACATCTTTCATTTTGCTGAGGGACACCTCTCCGGTGACGAACTGATACACACCTGGAAGAATCTTCATTTCACATTTGGTTTCTTTGCAGATGTTCAGGATATCTCTTCGCTCTGCTGCACTTGCGCTTGGAATTGCCAGAAGGATCTGGTCGATTTTGTATTTCTTTGCACTTGCGAGAATGTCATCACGACCGCCTACAATGGGCACACTCTCCATATAGCGTCCCCATTTGTTGGGGTTATCGTCAATAATACAGCAGACCTTTCCCTTTGGCTCTTTGGCACGTTCCACGTCGCGGAGAATGATCTGTCCTGCCTGACCGGCACCGATCAGCATAATGTGATGAAGCGGACCCTCCTCTTCCTTCTGTTTCCGTGTTCTTTCCAGAAGAACAAATCTATATGAAAAACGGATTCCTGTAATCAGGCAAAATTGAATGATTGTTCCGAAGAGATAATAGGACAGTGGCATTTTCTGAATAAAAAATGTGATTCCAATTATCTGGAACAGGAATGTAAGTATAGTAGATAAGCCAACTCTTAACAGCTCACTGTAGCTTGCGAAACGCCATACGCTGTTATAGAGGCGCAATGCCCAAAAGACAAAAACAGAGAATACTGTATACCATGGTGCAAATTTCAGATAGGCAGACAAATATTCTCCAGGTATTGCGGAGTATGTACAATCAAAGCGGAACCACAGTCCAAGAAAGTATGCGGCGTTTACGGCGATCACATCATAAATAATCAGGTAAAGTGCGATTACCTGCCAATGCTCCAACTTTCTTTTTTTGCGTTCGGTTTTTTGTTTTTTCGTTGTCATTTCTTAATCATATGGACGGAGTTACCCCCCCCCAGTCCTTTCCTCCCATTTTTTCATAACTTTGACCACTTACCAGATAGCTTCCTGTCTGGTGCTTCGGCGACTCCCATGATATCTTGGGGAAGTCCGGAACCCGCACCGGCGGTGGTCTGCCGAAAAGCCTGCGTCACTGGCGCAGCCTCTTTGCCCGGTTACCCGGTTTTATAGATAAGAGCGTTCGTAACGCTGCTTATTATCATTTTTTCTTTGTTGTCAATAATTATTTTGTTCTACTTCCGCGAAAAAAACTGTCCTGGCATTTCCTGCCAAGATTTCTGGCGTCATTCAGGAAGCGGTTTCCCTGATGACCATTTTCACAGAGGAATTCATTTCCCTTCCGGCGAACCTTGCCGCCGCAGATGGCACATTTGTCTTTCAGGCCGTCTGTTCTGGTTTCCAGTACCAGAATGCCTTCTGCCCAGGCTTTGTACTGCAGGTTGGTCCGGATCTTACTGCTTAAGTGAAGCGGGGAAAAATTGCCACTTTTTACCATTGCCATTCGGGTGAAATTCTGGTCGTAATCGGGGAGGATAATGATTCCTGCCTGATTCTCTTTGCAGAAATTCAGGATTTCCCGGCTGACCTGGTGGGCGTAATGCTCGGACAGGTTCTTCAGGTGCATGTAGTACTTCCGGTTGGGCTGGGGACTATTGTCTCCCACTGTGTTTGGTCTGGATTTCTGTATTCTGGTCTCCAGCAGCTTGTAGCGGTGGCGGTACGCATCTCCGCCCCGGCAGGTGTGTACAGCCAGCTGATTTCCCTGCTCATCCAGAATGCAGCACACTGCGAAGGTGTCTGTGTTTGTAAAACGGACACTGCACAGGTTCGTGCCTTCTGCCATTCGTTCTTTGGCAGTGCGGGCATCGCTGTTCTCCTGTTTCACCGGGATATTCAGCAGGTAGCGCCTGCCCTCTTTTACCAGGGTGGGCGACATTAGCTGACCATCTTGGGGAAAGGGGCGTCCTTTCAGATTGCAGTCTGTCCAGATCCATTTCTCACCGTTCCACAGCTTCAGGCAGATGGATCTGTCGGTGAGGTCGGAATACATTCCTTTGAAAAAAGTAACCTTGGCTTCCAGCTTCTCAGGGAATCCGGATTGAAGCTCCTGGGTGCTTTTTACTGTGGCAGATGCTTTGTTGATGGCTGCGCGTCTCAGGTAGACAGGTACTTTCCCCATTGGTAAGGGGTTGGTGGGCTGTCTGCCGTCCCGACCTGCCAGGGTCAGGAGCTCCAGGCTGCGCTGGATGTCGAAGAGGCTGCTGTTCCACAGTTCTTCATGCTGTCTCAGAAGGTGGTAGTAAAACTCCACCACGTTCTGAAAATATTCTTCTGTTCTGGCCAGCCATATAGGCTCCGGACAAACCAGGCGCATGCGCCAGGTTCGGATGCTGTATCCTGTTTTCATAAATTTTGTCTGTGATTTCTGCTGGTTTCTTTCGTAATATTTCAGTAATGCGGATTTGCGCTGCAAACAAGCAGAAAATCAGTACAATTTGGACTATCGACCACGAATAAAGACCCCTTATTTTGGAAATTGAGATTTTTCAGTATCCGGTCACCTTTTCCAGACAGCAAAAAAAGACAGTCACACCAGAGGTCTCTCAAAAGAGAATTCTCTGGCATAACTGCCTTTTCTGAAATTGTTCATTCTGTTATATTGCCTGCTCCATCATCTGATTCATATACTGCCGTTTCGTTTCCGCCTGGATATGCACATACAGATCTAGTGTGGTTCGCACGGAAGTATGTCCAAGTATTTCGGACAGGGACTTGGTATCGAAGCCATGCTCTACCCAGCGACAGGAAAACTGATGCCGGAGAGCATGGATTTTAATGGGGGGAATTCCACATGTTTTCAGCAGTGCTGCATATCTGCGCTGGATTACCCGTGGCTCCATGCATCTGGCAGTTCCAGACAAAATATATGCGGAGCCATCTTTGCGAAAACGTTTCGCATAAAACAGCAGCTTGTCTGGCAATGGAATTTCCCTGTTGGAATGCTCTGTCTTCGGCGGACCGATATACAGAATGGTTTTTGGAATTTTTCCAGTGTCCGGATTAGCGGTCTGATCTAGATTTTTGATGCGGATCACAGTACGCTGTATGCGGATTTTGTGCTGGGTGAAATCCACATCTTCCCAGCGCAGGCCGCTGAGTTCGCCTACACGGATGCCGGTATGCATGCAAAGCAGCAGACCGAAATGGAAATCGCTGATATTGTCAATAAGAAATTTCTCCAGCTGGTTATAGTTTGCAAGCTTCATAATCTGCACCTCCTGGCTGGTGCCAGCCAAATGGGGGTAGCGGATTGGTTCACTGGTATAGACGCCTCCCTTTGATGTAAAGTTCAAAATGCTGCGGAGTACGCTTAAAATTACATGAATGGTTCCTGCAGACAATGCCAGCTCTTTTTTCTTATGAATAAGCTGCGTGATCTGAGAATTGCTGATTTTCCGTATCTGGGTGCTGCCAAGCTCCGGAAGAAGCTGATTCTTCAGAATCGCTTCATAATTGGAAAAAGTACTGTCCTTGATGGTATAGCGGATTTCCTGTTTCCAATGTTCTGCGGCTGTTTCGAAGGTAGTCTGGTAATTTAAAATGCCAGGATTTCGCACCAGATGTCCATAGCTTGGTACCTCTGCAATTTTTTTGTTTCGTTTGTCCTTTACTTCGCCATATGTTTTGCCATAGAGGGAACCGTAGTGGATTTTTCCCTCCGGATCACGGTATTTGATATAACGGGCTTCCCAGCGTCCGTCCTTGCGTTTGCGTATGTTTTCACCTTTTCTGCACATAGCTGCCTCCTTATTCTATAAGTATGTACCAATTATATGACCACTCAATTATTTTATATCGAAAAAATCCCTTTGAAAAACTAATGGGAAAAGGTGAATTTGGAATAAATTATGGTATAATTCGACAAAAAGAGTCTATAGTCGCTATAATTGGTTGACTTTCCCTGTTATTCGCGATAGAATGTAAAACGACGATGGGAAAGAAAGCAGAAAAACTGCCTGGATGACCGTCGCATTACTGAAATAATGCGACTTGGAGGTCATCTTTTTTTATTGTTTCCGGTTGGGTGGTGGGTTATGCAAATTTGCTTTTAAACTACCCATTTAACATAGTTAGGGCCGGGAACGATCAGGTAAGTGATGTCCCGGCCAGGTTTTATTTATTTTATACCAAATTCTTTCATGAGTTTTTTCTGATATTCTTCATCTTCTGTAGCTTTTATACAATCTTCAATACGATTGGAAGAAAGTAATTTTTTATTCAGCGTATTTAAGGCTATACGCTCCTTTTCACGTCCATCTTTCTCTATCATCTGTCCCAGTCTCGTCATAACCATCGCCTCCTTAATCTCATCAAGCTCTATTCCATCCAGAAATTTATCTGCCAGAGTATACAACATAGCCATCACTTTATCCGCCATATCATTATGCTCTTCTTTCGCTATTAGAATTCCTTCTTTAATCTTATCCTTACGGCTCATCTGGCCCCCATAAGTGGTGTCATACTAAGCTGTGCGATGTCATCTTCTGTAAAATCCAAGAATGTAAGCTCAGATTCACCCGCCTTTCCTTCTGCTATATCAACATTTTATCACAATGTAATATAAAAATCATCTTAAAAGTTTATAAATTCATCAAAAAAAGAAGCAAACCACGTTATATAATGATTTGCTTCTTTCTATATTTAGATTCCTCTCACCAGAGGAATCTCATTCTCTTTACTGCTGTGTAATAGTATCAGCTGCGCCTTCGGTTGTAGTTCCATCTGCTGCAGTGGTATCTGTCGCAGCCTGTGTCTCAGATGCTACTGTACCTGGCTCAGTCACAGTTTCTGTGGAGGTGCTGTCAGTGCTTGTGCTTCCACTAACTGGTGCGTCAGCTTCCTCCTGGGTAACCACCTCACCGTTGCGAACCTTTTCCATAAGGCTCTTCGCCTTATTTACTGTGTCGTAATTCGGAACCATAACGTATGCCTTCTGGCTCATGGAATATGGCTTCTCAGTAGCACCGGTTCCGTCTACACTGTAGGAAACGATTGTCCAGTCGCCGCCGTTGGTAAGCTGCTGCTGAAGGATCTGTGCGATCTCTTCATATGTGATGTTAGTACCGAAGCATCCATCCAGACTGGAAAGAATGGAGGAATAGCTGGTAAGGATTTCCGGAGAAAGTGCCTTCTTTATAACACCACGGATAACTGCCATCTGGTTCTTACCTCTCTGGCGGTCACCCTCCTGGAACGCATATCTCTCTCTTGCAAATACAAGAGCCTGCTCACCATTCAAATAGTTCTCACCCTGGTTGAAATGATATCCTGTAATATTTCCGGAATTAAAGTCATAATCAGAATAAACTGTAATTCCACCAAGTGCATCAATTACTTTCACAAATCCACCGAAGTTGATTCTGAAGTAATAGTTAATATCAATGTCATACAGCATTCCAAGAGTGTCCATGCACACATCAATACCATAAATACCGGCATGTGTCAGCTTATCCGGTACTCCACCTGAAATGGAAAGCGGTACATAGTAATCACGAGGTGTGGAAACCAGCAGAACCTCATGTGTATCTGTATTAATAGTAGCAATGATGTTAACATCGCTTCGGCTCTTGGCTGTCATCTCACCTCTGGTATCAATACCGCTGAGATAGATGGTGTAAATCTTACCGCCATTGGATGTAGTGATTGGCTCTACAGGGGTGGACTCTTCCGCAGACTGAATTGTGGATTCAACATCTACCGTTCCAACCTCTTTTATCTTGGTGCTGAAATCTGTATATCCGTCCATATCCTCGTATACACTGAGATATCCGCTGTTCAGCAGCATGGCATTTACTTCACCGTTCAGGATTCCGTCAGCAAGCTCTGTCAGACCTGCGTATTCCTTAGTCTGTACTTCTGTACCAAACTGACTGTTCAGATGTGCTACAGCGCCATCTGTATTCTCACGGTCAAGTGAGGAAAGAATACCATAAGTATATCCGGCAGTTGCCTCTACAGAATCAGCGGCATCATCGCTCTTTACGTAAACAGCCATCTGTGTGACCTCTGTAGTCTCACCGGAAATATTGCTGATGGCGGATCTTGTCTTATTAATATAGAAACCGCCGAATGCCAGAATGGCAATCATGATCACTGCCAAAACAGTTCCGCCAATAAAGCGGCCTGTGTATCTGGTATGCCATACCAACAGCCAGATAATGGCTGCGATCACCGCAAGTACAATGCCGATGATCAGCATATAAATGGTCGGGATCATCTTGGTCATTGCCAGAAGTCCCATAAAAACAACAGAAAGCATAATGACGATGATGGTGATCACCGCGCCTGGTATCCAGTCGTTTCTTCTTCTCCTTCTACTCATCTTTTAGCTCCTTTTTTATTTCTTTTGTCATTAAGGGCTGCTGTTCACTTTATAGTCAGCACCTATCAAAAGCATATCTTATATTTTATACGCTGACAACTGGAAAATCAAGTTAAATAGTGTTATAATACGAAAGATTTATAAAATTTTTTTATGAAAACGTTATAACTTCCAGGACGCGGACAGGAATATGACGAAATCAACCGTATCCGGCAGGATAAATGTTCGCCAGATGGTTGCAGACCACAATGGGCGGCATGTTATGCAAATATCATTTGAATGCAATATTCTGCCAATTTAAGGAGGAATTACAATATGACAAAACAAGAGTTTCAGGAACTGGCACAGAATATTGTTCTTCTGGACGGCGCTACAGGTTCCAACCTGATGGCAGCCGGTATGCCGAAGGGTGTATGCACAGAGGAATGGGTGCTGGCGCATAAGGATGTGATCCAGAATCTTCAGAGAGCTTATATCGAAGCGGGAAGCAATATTATCTACGCTCCTACTTTTGGCGGCAACCGTGTAAGTCTTACCATGCATGGTCTGCAGGACCGTATGGAGGAGATCAACCGCACTCTGGTTTCCTATTCAAGAGAAGTCGCTGATGCGGCAGACCATAAGGTTTACGTTGCTGCGGATATTACCACCAGTGGTAAAATGATGGCTCCTGCCGGGGAGATGACCTATGAGGCAGCTTTCGAAATGTATCAGGAGCAGATTGGAATTCTGAAGGATTCCGGCGTGGATCTGATCGTTGCTGAGACCATGATCAATATTGAAGAGACTCTGGCAGCTGTGGATGCTGCTTCTACAGTTTGCGAGCTGCCGATTATGTGTACCATGACGGTAGACGCAGACGGAAGTATTTTCAGCGGTGGAAATGCTATCGAGGCTGCTGTTTCTCTGGAGGCTGCTGGTGCAGATGCTGTGGGCGTGAACTGCTCTGTTGGTCCCGATCAGCTGGTTTCTGTTATCCGCAATATTAAGGAAAATGTTTCCATTCCGGTCATTGCCAAGCCGAATGCCGGTATGCCGTTCATTGATGATAATGGAAACGCCATTTATTCCATGAATGCGCCGGATTTTGCCAGACATGTGAAAGCTCTGATTGATGCAGGTGCCGGTATTGTAGGGGGCTGCTGCGGTACCACACCAGAATATATCAGGGAAGTGGCGAAGATGATCGGACGATAAAATACATAAGCCACTGTAGAACGTCACAACTTAGTTGACGCTCGGTAGTGGCTTTTCTTCTTTATCTCCGAAATTCTTCTGATGTTTCTCCGATATTTTCTCCGATGTTTCTCCGATGTTTCTCCGATGTTCCCTTCGGAGTATTTTACACTCACTTCACCTTAATTGCCTTCTTCGGGCACATTTCCTGACAGCAGAAGCAACGAATACACTTCTTATAATCATAAACAGGCGGATTATTTTTGCCATTTCGAAAATCTACTGCTTTTCCAGGCACGGGACAGCTGTTTACACAGATTCCACAACGGATACATTTGTCAGGCTCAATGTATGGTTTCTTCTGGAAAATATTCAGAGCCTTGGCAAGCTTTGTCCAGACATTGTTTCGTACTTTCGTGCGGTCTACGTTGAAATTGGGATTGCCGTATTTTTCTATTAAGGCTTCCATCGAAATTACATTACAAACCACATCAATACCAATCTGCTTTTTATCTACAGAGACATTTGCATTCTGGTGTTGCTTCTCTCGCCCAGTTATTTCACTTCCTTCATCACGCACTGCTGATGTCGAAGGATTCTCCTCAACTACCACAACCTCAATATTTTCTTCCCTGCAATTTCCCAGTCCCATCTTCTCCCCATGGTAATTGGTAGGAACCATCTCCGGTTTCAGATAAACCAGTCTTGCAAACACACTGTCCAGTGCCACCGGATCTGTGGACATCAGAATCAGGTTCATGGCTACCGGGTCTCCGGAGCCCGGTCCATTTCCCTCCATTGCAGTGATTCCATCCATAATATAAAGTCTTGGCTTTACATACTGGTTCAGATCAATAAGCATCCGGGCGAAGCTGTCCGCGCTGGGATATTTAGTATGACCAATGGCCTTATTTTTCCCATATACAAATCCATAGCTGTTCTTCACTGCTCCTGTAATTCGCTCCAGAGCGTGGGTTTTCATTTTGGAAAGAGAAATCACACACTCTGCCTCCAGCAGTTCTTTCGGAAGGATAAATTCCTTCGCCTGGACACCATCCGGATTTTCCACACGAACGCCTTTCGTATAATCAATAGCCGGAATCTGGTATTTTTCCAGATAAGTGTCCATTCCGGTGCCCTGGATCACCTGTTTCGTAGTTCCGTGGCCACAGGAATCTGCAAGCACAATATTCTTATAACCTTCCTCACGTAGAATCCTGGCAAAGGCACCCACCACAACCGGATGAGTGATGACCGCTTTCTCCACTTCTGCTTTTTTCAAAAGGTTAGGCTTCAAAAGGATTTTTTCTCCTTTATCTATAAGGTTGTCCAGACCGCCCAGCTGAGCCATACCTTCTTTCATAAATGTATAAATTCGTTCTTCGTCATAAGCTTTACAAGGAAGTACAATTACTTTGCTTTTTGTGTTCATGTTTCTACCCATATTTTCAAACATACAGCCTGTAATCTGGATCTGCATGTCTGGTGCTCTCGTTTTATTTTGTAATTATTCTGCAATTCTTCACATATACATGCACGCCTCAATACAGTCGCAGAGGATAAGCTAAGATCTCATTTCTGCGATGAAAACCGCCCTCAGTGCCTTCCTCACTGGTAATATACATGCCGGTACCACAGACAATGCATCTACCCCCATCTGCAAAAATGTCTCCGTCAATCTGGTATCTGCCGCCAGTTCCCCACAGAGACATACTTTGCAATTCTGCGCGTGTCCTGCATCTACAATCATCTTTATCATTTTCAAAATTGCAGGGTGATGATCATCATATTTCTTCTGTAAAAGCGGATTCTGACGATCCATGGCCAAGGTGTACTGGGTCAGGTCATTGGTTCCGATTCCCAGAAAGTCCACACGTTTCGCCAGCTCTTCCCCAATCATCACTGCTGCCGGAGTCTCCATCATAATTCCAGTCCGGATTTTCTTAAAGGGTATACCTGCTGCCTTCAGCTCTTCTTTTACTTCCAACACCAGAGCTTCAACCTCATCCATTTCCTCTTCCGAACAGATCATAGGGTACATCATCCCCAGATTGCCATACCAGCTCGCGCGGTAAATGGCACGGATCTGGGTTTTAAACAGGTTCTTCCGGTCCAGACTGAGACGGATTCCGCGATTACCCATGAGAGGGTTGGTTTCTACCGGAATTTCAAGGTAGGAAGCCTGCTTATCAGCCCCGAGATCGGCGGTGCGGATAACTACCAGGCGGTCGCCCATAGTCTCAGCAGTTTTTTTATATGCCTGAAAAAGTTCTTCTTCCCCGGGATAATTCTCCCTGCCAAGATACTGGAACTCGCTTCGCAGCAGTCCGATTCCCTTTGCCCCATAATAAAGGGCACTGTTTAAATCATCTAGACTGCCAATATTCGCGTAGATTCCCACTTCACGTCCATCTTTCGTAATATCGCCCTTGTCTTTCAGCTTCAAAAGGGATTCCCGCTCTACCAGATCTGCTTTTCGGCGAATCTCGTATTCTTTTCGTACCTCATTATCCGGTTCCAGATAGATGGTTCCCGTATATCCGTCAATAATGGCAATGCTGTCTTCCCACTCTTCTTCTGACTGTGGAATCCCAATACCTGTAACACAGGGAATATCCATATTTTTCGCAAGGATCGCAGCGTGAGAGGTAGCAGAACCTTTGCGGGTGACAATACCCAGAAGCTTCTCCTTATCCATTTCCATCAGTTCTGCAAGAGAAAGGGCATCTGCTGCCAGAATGACTGGTTCCTCTCCCAGATCAATTTTGTTCTCATCTTCCCCGAGAATTTCCAGAAGGAGACTGGAGATGCGGCTTACATTGTGGATTCGTTCCTTTATGGTCGGATCGTTCAGCCTGGAAAAAGTACTCTGCATCTCATCTCTTGTGGTCTGCACTGCATAAGCAGCAGTCACCTTTTCCCCTGTGATCATACTCTGTACCGCACGGAGAAAGCTGCCAGAGCCAGAAGCTCTGCCTGCTCCAGGATCTGGTTTGTTCCATTTTCCCCATTCACTTTCACAATTCTATCCAAAGGTTGGGGTTCCATATCCAATTCAGGATCAGCTGTGTCCATTTGTTTTTCTGACATTCTGTCATACTCTTCCTTCAAGGTCTGCATCACATGCCGACGAGCCACATCAAAATTCTTCAGTTCCTTTTTTACATCATCTGCCTGATGCTGTCGGATCTGATATTCACCTTTCCGATAAAACCTGATTTTCCCAATGGCAATCCCCGCAAAGGCGGAAGCTCCCTTGTATATTTCCATTTTGTTTCTCCTCTAAAAAACTCATTTATTTCTGTAAATAATAATCACACACTGGCGAAACTTTGTCAATATCAGTGTTGTTTTCTCTGGCCCCGGAAACATATATGTGCAAGCATTCTCCACCTCCAGCGACCTCTCTCCTTTCTCCGCAGTGCAATCCTGCCCGGTAGGACTTTTCTATTACATAAAAAAAGAGCCTGCACAGTGATTTATCCGTTTTTCTCCCGAATGGTTCACTCACAGGCTCTTTCCTGATGTTATCCTTTTACTGAATTAATTCAATTAATCGCAGGCAGCCTTAAACTCAGTCCAGTTCTTATTATACTGTTCCTCAGCTTCCTGACTTACATTCTTAATACTCTCACCGCTTGTTACACTGTCCGGAACCACCAGGCTCTCGTCTACCAGCTCGTCTGCTGCCTTGTTGGTGCAGTAGTAACCGATATAATTGAAGCACTGTGCAGCAACCTCCGGTCTTAAAATGTAATCTACAAACTGGTAAGCTGCATCTGCATTGGGAGCCTCGCTTGGAATAAACATTCCCATAACACCGAAGCCAAGACCTTCCTCCGGATAAACCACTTTCAGATCCGGGTTCTCTGCCAGAGCTGCAGTTACCTGGGAGGTGTAAAGGAACGCTACAGAAGCCTCTCCGTTCAAAAGCGCATTCTGGGTATTGTCATCCTGGATCATACGCACATTGGGAGCCAGCTCCACAAGCTTCTCTCCTGCCTCTGCTATAGTATCCACGTCTTCTTCATTCATGCTTTTTCCCATGGTGAGAAGAGTAATTCCGTTAATAACACGATAGTTGCCGATCAGCGCTATACTGTCCTCCAGGGACGGATCCCACAGATCAGAATAGCCCTTGATATCAATGTCCACTTCCTCCGGATCATATACGATCAGCGGAATACCAGCGCCGTAAGGTACGGTGTACTCGTCCTTCTCATCATAGAACTGTCCCTGATAAAGAGGATTGATGTTTCCCCAATTGGAGATTTTGTCTTTGTCAAGCTTGGTGGCAAGACCCTCTTCCACGATTTTCTCGAGAATGTAGTCATCTGCGATTACCACATCATAGTCTCCGCCTTTTGCCATGGAAACCTTCTCCAGCATGGTCTCGTCAGTGTCAAAGTTGGAATATACGATCTTACAGCCGGTTTCTTCCTCAAATCCGTCCAGAACCTCCTGCGGGAACATTCCTTCCCAGGTATAAAGGACCAGCTCGGAGTCAGCTGCGTATACAGGTGACAGACTGCCACAGATTGCTGCTGCAGCAAGAATTACCGCAAATACCTTTTTCTTCATAATCATTCTCCTCTTCTTCAAAAACACAGCCGGCTTCTGCCAGCCACGTTTCCGTTTTTATAAATTTCCATGTTTACTCTGCCTTGATCTTCGTCCACAGCTCCGCATATTTCTGCTTGATTTTCGGTTCCTGATAACGGAAGATCTCGCTGTTTGGATTTTCAAAATCCGGGATGTAGGAGGAAACGCCCTCATACTCTCCGGTGATCATAGTTTCGTAAACACTCTTTACAGGAGAAGTATAACCTACTTCTTCCGTATTGGAAAGAGCAGATTCTTCATTTAGCATAAAATTAATAAACTGATGGGCAAGCTCTGTCTCACTGCAGTCCCTTGTGATAACCATTGCATCATACCAGTTATTGGTTCCCTGGCTCGGTGTGAAGTAATCCATATTCGGATTTTCGCTTATAATATAAGAAGCATCTCCGGAATAAACAACTGCCATAGCCTTGTTTCCGGAAATCATATTGTCAATGACGTCATCACCGGCGTAAATCGGACCCATGGTATTTCTCTGGTCAACCAGCCACTGGTAAGCTTCCTGAATCTGATTCTCATCTGTAGTATTCATGGAATATCCAAGAGCCTTCAGTGCTATCATAAAGGAATCCCGCTCAGAATCATACATGTAAATATTTCCTTTATATTTGGTATCCCTGAGAAGATCCCAACCCTCCTGAAGATCTGCCGGATCAACCACAGTCGT
The DNA here is from genome assembly GCF_003480145.1 of Ruminococcus sp. AM42-11. NCBI lineage: Bacteria > Bacillati > Bacillota > Clostridia > Eubacteriales > Oscillospiraceae > Ruminococcus > Ruminococcus sp. AM42-11. Next base: position 117,085 of record NZ_QUIO01000009.1, read on the forward strand.
ATCATAAAGAATACCAACCGTTCCCCAGAAATATGGGCAGGAATAACGATTTCCCGGATCATAGCTTTTATTCATGACCTCATCCATCAGGCTGCCCTTATTCGGGATCAGATCCCAGTCAATATACTGTAAGTAATCCTCTTTAATCAGACGCTCGATCATGTAATCCGAAGGGATCAGCACGTCATAGGACTCACCGCCGGAAAGCTTGGTGTACATCATTTCGTTGGATTCGAAGGTTTCGTAAACTACTGTACAATTATATTCCTGCTCAAACTGTGTCAGAAGATCCAGATCCATATATTCTCCTGCATTATAAACCTTCAGGACATGGTTCTCCGCTGCACTGCCTCCGCACTTGATCAGTCCGAAGCCAAGGGCAAAAACCAGCAGAAGGGCGATTACGCGCTGAATCTTTTTCGCATGCTTGCTGGCATGCTTTTCCAGGATCTTCGGAAGCACGTTGGCAAAAACCATGACAAGCACAATGACCAGGATTACAATTGTAGACAGGGCGTTGATGGTAGGGTTGATTCGCTTGGTCATATTATAGACCACAATGGAAATATTCTTTACACCGTTTCCGGATACAAAGTACGAAATTACGAAATCGTCAAAGGACATGGTAAATGCCAGCAGCGCACCGGCGAAAATACCATCCTTAATCATGGGCACGATTACCTTGGTCAACGCCTGGAACGGGGTTGCTCCAAGATCCATGGCTGCATTTGCCAGGTTCGGGTCAAGGCTTCGCACCTTGGGATAAACACTGGTGATCACATATGGCGTACAAAAGGAAATGTGCGCCAGCAGCATGGTAAAGTACCCTTTCCGGAAGCCAGTGAAGAAAACAGAAGCATCAGTCCGATTGCGGTAACAATATCCGGGTTCAAAATGGGCAGGTTGTTGATATTTAAAAGTGTTTCCTTTAACACCTTCCTGGACTTGGAAAGACCAATTGCAGTGATGGTTCCCAGCACTGTGGAGATCACAGTTGCCAGGATGGCGATGGTCACAGACACGTAAACCGCTTTGCTGACTTCTGTATTGTGCAGCAGCTCTGTATACCATCTCACGGAGAATCCCGTAAACCTGGTCAGGGATTTGGAGGAATTAAAGGAAAAAATCATGGTCACCAGGATTGGCAGGTAAAAGAATACCAGACAGATGGCCACATAAAATCTCTGAAAAAAGCTTGTTTTTTTCTGCATGCTATCCTCCTATTCTCCTTTTTCCTTGTCCATCCGCTTCATCAGACTCATGGAGATCAAAATGATCACCGCCAGAATCATGGAAATGGCACTTCCGAAATTCCAGTCTCCAACTGAGATAAACTGGGACTCGATCAGGTTACCGATGAGCATATACTGTCCGCCGCCCAGAAGCTTCGGGATAACGAAGGAGGAAATGGCAAGAAGGAAAACCATCATAATACCATTTACCACCCCTGGCAGGGACAGCTTCCAGATTACCTTCCAGAAGGTCTGGAAACGGTTGGCTCCCAGATCGTAGGCTGCCTCGATCAGGGATTTGTCCATTTTATTTAAGGATGTATGGATAGGAATGATCATAAAGGGCATAAAGTTGCAGATCAGGCCTACCATTACGGAAAAATCCGTATACATCATGCTGATAGGTCCCAGTCCGATTTTTGCCAGAAGGTTATTGATGATTCCGTTATCTGCAAGAAGATTCATCCACGCATAGGTACGAAGAAGCATGTTGATCCACATTGGAATGGTTACCAGCATAATGAGAAGTCCCTGGATTTTCTCAGAGCACCTCGCAATGATCAGGGCAAGGGGATAGCCAAGCACCAGACAGATAAAGGTGGTGAGAAGTCCCAGCCAGAAGGATTTCAGGATCACATTCAGGTAGGTAGTTTCCAGGAATTTGGCAAAATTTCCCCAGGTGAAGGAAAGTGTCATTACTTCATTTCCTTCTGTGGTGAACGCATACAGGGCAATGAGAAACAGTGGGATCACAAGGATAACAATTGCCCAGATAAAGTAAGGAATAATCAGGCGCTTAAACTGTTTCATCAATAAGCTCCCATTCTGTACATGACGTGAATGTCTTCCGGTCCGAATTTCAGTCCTACCTGGCGGCCCACTTCCGCATAATCGGTGGTCTGAACTTTATAGGTGCGCAGTTCTGTTTCTACGAGAATTTCGTAATGAACGCCTTTGAAGGTGACGTTTCGGACAACACCGCTGATTTTCGCCTGAGATGGTTCCACAATGTCAAGGTCCTCAGGACGAAGCACAACCTCGATTTCTTCATTATCCTCAAAGCCTTTGTCCACACATTCGAATTCAAATCCGTCGAACTGAACCAGATAATCTCTGATCATAATTCCTTCTATAATATTGGACTCTCCAATGAAGCCTGCTACGAAACGGTTTTCGGGCTCGTTGTAAATATCGGTTGGAGAACCGATCTGCTGAATTTCACCGTTATTCATAACGACCACAGTATCAGACATGGAAAGGGCTTCCTCCTGGTCATGCGTAACGTAAATGAAGGTAATTCCAACCTCCCGTTGGATTTTTTTCAGCTCAATCTGCATCTGTTTTCGTATTTTCGCATCCAGGGCGCCAAGAGGCTCGTCAAGAAGAAGGATTTTCGGCTCATTTACCAGCGCACGGGCAATGGCAACTCGCTGCTGCTGTCCGCCGGAGAGCAGGGTGACATCTCTTTTTTCGAAACCCTCCAGACCTACCATTTTCAGCATTTTGGTGACTTTCTGGGCGATCACGTCCTTGTCCACTTTTTTCAGATTCAGACCGAATCCAATGTTCTCTGCCACATTCAGATGGGGAAAAAGGGCATATTTCTGGAAAACGGTATTTACCTCTCTCTTATATGGAGGCAACTTGGAAATCTCAATTCCGTTAAACAATACTTCGCCGCCGCTTGGCTCCTCGAAGCCTGCAATAATACGAAGGGTTGTGGTCTTTCCACAGCCACTTGGTCCCAGAAGGGTGAGAAACTCGTTCTCATAGATGTCCAGATTGATTCCGCGGAGAACCTGCTGGTCATCAAAATTTTTTGTGAGGTTTTTCAACTCTATGAGTTTGTTCATTCGTGTGCTCCTTTCCGTCCCTAAGTGGAAATATCCATATATTTCCTCATGCCGTGAAAAAACCGGCTTTTATCAGGTGATTTTCTTCGCTGATTCCTGTGAGCAGACTACTTATACTTCCTCTTTAACTTCTTTATAAGAGAGTAAACAAGAAGGATCACCACTGTAAAAGCCAGCATAATCGTACACAGGGCATTGATTTCCGGCGTGACACCGGTTTTGATCTGAGTGTACACCTTAATTGGCAAGGTAGACAATCTCGGACCGTTAATAAAAATACTGATTACCACGTCATCCATGGACATGGCAAAGGCAAGCAATGAGCCGGACGCAACAGCTGGCATGATCAGTGGCAGCGTAACGTCGAGAAAGGCTCTCATGGAAGTAGCTCCAAGATCCCGGGCAGCTTCCTCAAGGGAAGGATCCAGGCCCACCAGCCTTGCTTTTACTTCCATCAATATATAGGGAACGCAAAACACCGTATGTCCGATCAGCAGGGTAAGCATTCCGAAGGCAGATTCAGCATATAGAAAAATGCCATCAGCACCATACCCAGAATAATTTCCGGTATCATAAGGGGCAAAATAGAAATGTACTCCAATGCGCCTTTTGTTTTCCAGTGAATCCGTGACAGACCTACCGCCCCCAGCGTTCCGATGACAGCAGAAACTACACAGCTTGCCACGCCCAGGATCAGGCTGTTTACCAGGGCTTCCATCATGGCGCTGTCTGCGAATAATTTCTCGTACCACTGGAGGGAAAATCCGGTGAGACGTACGGGAAGCTTGGATTCGTTGAAGGAGAAAATGATGACTACGGCTACTGGGAGGTACATTAAGAAGAAAATGATACCAAGGTATATCTTCTCAAAGCGGGTGCTCCGTTTCATGCCAGAGCCTGTATTTCTCTTCTTTCCAAACTTTTTAACTAATGTACCGTTTTTAGCCTCGGCGTCTTCACCTTGCATTTTCGGATCCAGCACTTCTATTTCATTATTTTGTGTTTTTATCATCCCAGCCCCTCCACTTCTTTCGCATTGGTAACCTTACGGTATAGAAGGATCATCAAAGTGGTAAGGATCATCATGATCACCGCCAGTGCAGCCGCAAAGGGCCAGTTATTTCCCCGGGTCATCTGATCCTGGATCAGACTTCCCACCAGCACAACTTTGTTTCCGCCCAGGATATCCGCTATGAAAAACAGTCCCATAGATGGAATAAAGGTTAGGATTACGCCGGACAAAAGTCCTGGCAGGGTCAGCTTAAAGCTGACTGTCCAGAAGGCCTTCACCTTACCTGCCCCCAGATCACGAGCGGCTTCTACCAGTGACCAGTCCAGTTTTTCCGCACTGGAATATACTGACAGAATCATAAATGGCAATAACACATATATCATACCAATGACGATTGCCGGGTAGCTGTACATGATTTTCAGCGGCTTCTCGATCAGGCCAAGCTTTTTCAGCACAAAATTCAGAACGCCTTTTTTCTGAAGGATGATGATCCAGCCGTAAAGTCTGATCAGGGAATTTACCCAGAAGGGAAGCATAAGAAGAAGCATAGATTTCTTTTTACCGCCTGCTGGTAATTTCGCCATAAAATAGCCAAAGGGATACCCGATCAGGGTGATAAAAACAGTACTTGTAATGGCCAGCTGGAAGGACTGGACAAAGGTGTCCAGATACACTGGTTCCAGGAGCTTCCGGTAATTATCCAGGGTAAAGATCCACTGCACGCCGTGGACTTCTCCCGGGGTGGCAAAGCTTAAAGCTACCATATAGATAAGAGGGCATGCCACGAAGATCAAAGTGAAAATATATAATGGCAGGATCATCCAGATGGTGGCACGGGTGTGCCTGGTGAATGCAGCGCTCTTGCTATTGCCGCGGATATTCTTTGCAGGTGCAGATTCCTGGCTGTTGCCGTGGCTGTTCTTTACAGGTGCAGATTTCCGGCTGTTGCCACGGCTGTTACTGAGACCGCCCATCACTGATTTCCTCCTGACATATCAGCAGGCTCTTTCGTCTTAAACTCCCGATTTACTACAACTGCATTTCGCGGATCAAAATACCATTTTATCTGCTGACCTGGCTGAATGTTTGCATTCATGCCAAACCGGCTGGCTGTGAGTTCTGTGCCGTCAGACAAAGCAAGCAGAACTCGCAGCTGACCTGCAGCGAAATTCTTCTCCTTCACAGTTGCGTGAAGATGTCTGCCAGTTCCCTCAGCTTCATTTTGCTCAACTACATTTTCCATTTCAGCTTCATCCAGCAGAATATTTTCGCTTCTCACAGCCAGGGTAAGCTGCTCTCCCACCTTTACAATCTCTTCTGTATAAACGGAAACAGTGTCATTACCTATTTGAACCTGTGCATAAGAACCATTTATTTCTACAACTTTTCCTTTTAAAATATTGGCATTTCCCACAAAGGTTGCCACATAACTTGTCTTCGGATGGTTGTAAATCTCATCCGGAGTGCCGATCTGCTCAAATTGCCCCTGATTCATTACCACGATCCGGTCGGACATATTAATGGCCTCTTCCTGGTCGTGGGTGATATAGATAAAGGTAATTCCAAGCTTCTTCTGCAGTCGCTTCAGTTCCAATTGCATCGTCCGCCGAAGCTGCAGATCCAGAGCTCCGAGAGGCTCGTCCAGAAGCAGTACACGTGGATTATTTGCCAATGCTCTTGCAATGGCTACACGCTGCTTCTGTCCGCCGGAGAGCTCCGCAGGTTTTCGTTTCTCGAAGCCTTCCAGCTGAACCAGCTCCAGCATTTCCTTAACCTTTTTCTTTATATCCGCTTTTGGTACTTTTCGTATTTTCAGACCATACCCGATGTTATCCGCCACGTTCATATGGGGAAAAAGGGCATAATTCTGAAATACCGTGTTCACATCTCTCTGGTTTGGCTCCAGATTCGTCACATCTTTCCCCTCCAGCCATACACTTCCGCTGTCCGGCTGCTCAAGTCCTGCGATGATGCGAAGAGTGGTCGTCTTGCCGCAGCCGGAAGCACCCAGCAAGGTGACGAATTCCCCCTGATCAATTTGCAGATTGATTCCCTGTAGAACATATTCTTCTGATGTAAAACTTTTTTTCAGATTTCTTAATTCAAGAAATGAGTCAGACATTTGTCTCCTCCTTTCTGGAGCGTGTTTGAAAATTATTCCTGCAGACTTCCACAAATTGTGACACGCATTTTGAAGAAAGCCTTTTTTAACACGCTCGGCTGTAATGTTAAGTGAAGTACGAAAAAAATACGGGATACCCCTATAGCCATACATTCAGAAAATCTCTATATAAACACGGTGCATGTTTATATAGCGCCATTACTGTATATTGCTATATCGGTAACCCGTATTCCCATATAATTCTTCAAAAAAAGGTACAACTTTTCTAAAAAGCCTGGGGCGGAATAACCTGACATGTACCTCATCTCCTTTGTTTGCAATCAAGGTGTATTCTATCATAGAATGAATCATTTGAAAACAGTTATTTTCCCATTGATAACATATTTTTTCATTTTCATTTAACAGATCAGGAGCAGAACCAAATTGGCTCTGCTCCCTTGCAAAATGTTATCCAATATTATATTTTTTACGTATTTCTTCTTTATCTTCTTCAGAAATTTTAAGTGCATCCATAGCCTGATCCACAGACCAGTTCATTGTTTCTGTAAGAGTTTTAATTGAAGAAACCAAACTCTCGCAAACTCCTTTTTCATAATTTCTCTGTGCTACATCGTCAAGAACATGTCCCACATCTGTTACCTCACTTTCTAAATCCATTTCCATTTGGATTCCAAAATCGTCCTGCAAAATCATCCTTTTCTCTGAAGCATTCCGTTTATCTGAAAGTAAAACTTCCAACATTCGCAGGATGCCAGACGCTTCTTTATCATATGCATCCCCAAGGCATATAATCACATTTGTCAGAAGATCGTAATTTTCTTTTTTTTCATGTACATTTCCCATCATATTTTCCTCTTTTAGAGAATACCGATTAATTGTATTTTTTCGGTAATTTGGAGGATTTATACATATGAATACGTTATATACCTTCTTTATCTTTTCGTAATGTGAGTTTGTAAAAACCGTTCCATACTGTGAAGAAACCATCCTACAACAATAATAAATGCTACGCTTAATGATGGGATACCCAGGATAATAATTATTCTGAGGTTCCACATTAATGATCAGACTCAATCGATTGTCAGTGCCTGGTATCAATGCACTAAAGCGAATATCATAGGTTACTGTTCTTTCCGCTATGGTCGTATCTTCAGTAGATAGTCCTTTTATCAATTCGGGAGTTTCTTCATCCGGATATACTGGAATTTCAGAAACATACAAATCTCCTTCTATGTATTTCTCTGCAATTTCCTGTATTGCACACTCCCTGTACTCCTGCAGACAGCTTTTCATAATCCATGCAAGAATAATCTTGTTTGACAATAATTTCTTACATGCGTTATCATACGCTGCCTTTTCTCCTGCGGTAGAAAGCATTTTTGACAATTTGTTTGGTACTTTCATTCACCACAAGCCTTTCTTTATGAACTTTATCTACATTTTTATAATAACACATACTGCGTTCTTAAATCTATAAAACTTTTATTAAAAATATTAACTGCCTTTCTTTATTCACACTATCCATTTAAAGATATTTATTGAGCTTTTTCCAACACCATGATACAATAGCTTCAAGGGTTTTTACTACATTTGAGGAGGTTTACCATGAAAGAAATTACAGCTGTAAAAATTAATCCAACAGATTTTGCGCCCTTTGGCACCTACTGTTCCATGACTGAACCGGAAGGTTATCCTTTACAGGGCGAAATCCACAAATTTTATCCGGATCGTATCTCAGGTACCTGTATGGGAAGTATGGGATTTTCTCCCATTGCCGTACGCAAAGATGAGCGAATCGTTAAGATGGCAGAATACCACACAACCACCTGGGAAGGCATTGTAGCTCTGGATGATGATATGATCATTCATGTTGCTCCTGCATCTGCCGGTACGCCAGTCCCGGAACTTACAAAGGCGTTCCTTGTTCCCAAAGGATGTATGGTAAAGATCAATGCCGCTATCTGGCATTTATGTCCTCTGCCAGTAAACAACGATGTCCTTCATGCAATGATCATTTTACCGGAATGTACTTATGCCAATGACTGTACGGTAGTTGAGTTTGAGGAAAAAGACTGGTTTAAAATCGTATAATCAGAATTTTCACCCACGATAAATCAGAATTTTTACCCAAGATTTTCTGTCAAGCGTTTTTGAAAATGTCCTAAAATAATTGAAGTATTAGCCCCGGCTTTTTGCTGGGGCTTGTTATATTGATGTGCTTCATTCCTCAGGCAATTTTTGTATCTT
>NZ_QUIO01000090.1:0-2186 GCF_003480145.1 Ruminococcus sp. AM42-11
TTTGTGTGACTTGAAAGTCACTACATTTATTGTCTTACCGTAAGGTGTAAGACCTGCTGTTCCGTCAGTTGAGTCTAATATCTACAAAGTAGCGGGTAACTGCTATGAGGAAACGAGATATGAAAAATCATCTTTACAGAGATGTAGAACTGATTCCGTGAGGATAAGAACAAGTAAGAGCAACACTGACTTGAGATGATGACTGGGATAGAATGGCTAAGATATCTGAATCACTGGTAAATGCCGTTATGCGCGAACAGGCCAAAGGTTGCTGGGCCTGGCCCAAAATGGGAATGCGGTTTGGTTGGGGGTTGAAACAGCCATCACACGGACTATAGAACCGTCGGCAGAAAGGTGGAGCCTAATCTACCAGCATAAATGTAGTGGAACAAGGTAAGCCCGTATATCTCCATAAAGATACGGAAAGTAACCCGTAAGGGAAACCGATAGATGTGCGGGTAAGGAGGACGGAGAAAGCGAATGCCTTCTTGTAATGAGAAGGATAGAGAATATACTCACCCGAAAGGGGGCAGACTTCCGTCTGGTCTTATGTTGCAAGAGAATTAGCAGAATTTCTGAAAGGAGAAATGCAAATGTACGAGAAATCGTGTGCATCTTCAAATCACATTAAGAGCTGGAAGGATATTGATTTTGGAACAGCTGAATATGAGGTTAAGAAACTGCAGATGCGTATTGCAAAGGCTGTAAAGGAGAACAGAGTAGGAAAAATCAAATCCTTACAATGGACTCTGACTCATTCGTTTTATGCAAAAGCAATTGCTGTAAAAAGAGTAACAGAAAACAAGGGTAAAAGAACACCTGGAGTAGATGGCGTGTGTTGGATAAGTAATGAGGACAAATTTAACGCCATATTCACACTTCAGAGAAGAGGATACCAACCTCAACCGCTCAGACGAATCTACATTCCAAAGAAAAATGGAAAAAAGAGACCACTGAGTATTCCTACAATGAAAGATAGGGCAATGCAAACATTACACAAAATGGCACTGGAACCAGTCACAGAAACTCTGGCAGACGGCACTTCATACGGATTCAGACCCAACAGATGTGTTCAAGACGCTATAGAGCAATGTTTTGTCGACTTGGCTCGAAAAACAGCACCAGAATGGGTGTTGGAAGGTGACATAAAAGGATGTTTCGATAACATAAATCATGAATGGATGCAAAAGAATATCCCTATGGACAAAGAAATTTTGCACAAATTTCTTAAAGCTGGATTTGTGGAAAAGGGAAAACTCAATGCTACTGACCAAGGAACACCACAGGGAGGTACTATTTCACCGACGCTGTGTAATTATGTATTGGACGGATTAGAAAGATTATTGAAGAATAAGTTCAAACGGTATTGGTCGAAAGGTAGACAGATAAATCCAAAAGTAGATCTGGTGCGCTATGCAGATGATTTCATTATTACAGGAGCATCAGAGGAACTATTAAGAAACGAGGTACTACCTTTAGTAAAAGAGTTCATGCATGAAAGAGGATTAGAATTATCGGATGAAAAGACAGTTATTACGAACATACACGATGGATTTGACTTTTTGGGTTGTAATATTCGTAAATATGGGGATAAATTACTTACCAAACCATCAAACAGAATGTTAAATCAATTATGCGTAAAATTCGTGGAACAATTAAGAAGTTCCGAACGGGCAAGCAATCCGATCTGATCAAATGCCTGAATCCTATTATCAGAGGATGGGTGAACTTTCAGAAGTATAACGTATCTTCGGTTGCATTTAGATATGTGGACTGGCAGACATTCAAGGCGCTATGGAGATGGTGCCGACGTAGACATAAAAACAAACCAGCCGCATGGATAAGAGATAAATATTTCCACAGAATCGGAAACCGTAGCTGGACTTTCTCTGAAAAGCTGACGGAGGATAATTATCTCGCATTAGTATATGCAACCGACACAAACATTACCCGTTTTACACGTATTAAAGCGGAAGCGAATCCCTACGATGAAATTTGGATGGAATACTTCGCTGAACGCAAAAATAAATCCTACAGCAATTTCAAATTTGTATACGAATGATATACAACCGGCTTATTGTGGCAGCAATAGGCTTTATAAGGCTTGAGCCGTATGATGGGAAACTATCACGTACGGTTCTTAGGGGAGGGAAGGACAGTAATGCTCTTCTCTTACCCGACTATGC
>NZ_QUIO01000091.1:0-1709 GCF_003480145.1 Ruminococcus sp. AM42-11
ACTTATGCGTGAGGGCTCTCCCGAACGCATTAGTCGCAGTTAGCGATTAGTTCGCTGGAGCGTTGCGCCGGCGAGTGAGTAATACACATTGTCCAAATGCGTCCGCATTAAAGAACTTTTAATCAACTAAATAGCAATTCAATACGTTGCTTCTTTATAAAAATTCCGCTATAATAAACAATATGAGAAGCTCTTGACGGGGGCTCAGCATTTTACTTGTAGAGAGGTTGAAAGAATTAATTATGTCAGAAGAAAAGAAAGCGCCCTGGCTGGATACGCCAGATCCGCAGCGTTTTATCAAAAATGCAGCAAAGTTTAATGATCTGATGATGATGTATAGATGTGCCATCCGGGAGGTACAGACCAAGCTGGAAGTTCTGGATGATGAATTTTCAGTAGAGTATAAGCGAAATCCCATATCTTTTATTAAGACAAGGATAAAGAAACCAGAAAGTATTTACCGGAAACTGCAGAAGCTGGGATATGATTTTACAGCAGAGAATATTCAGGAACAGTTAAATGACGTGGCTGGAGTCCGGGTGGTCTGTGCTTTCATTGACGATATTTACACAGTGGCCAATCTGATTGCCGGACAGGATGATATTAAAGTTATTAAAATCAAGGATTATATCAAGAATCCGAAACCAAATGGTTATCGTAGTTATCATATGATAGTGGAGATTCCTGTATTCTTCTCCAAGGGGAAAACACCTATGAGAGTAGAACTTCAGATCCGCACCAACGGCATGGACTTCTGGGCTACATTGGAGCATCAGCTCCGCTACAAGAAGGGAATCGAGGACTTGCCAGGATATGCAGAGATCAGTGAAGAACTGCTCCGCTCGGCGCAGGCAGTAATCGAAACGGATAACGAAATGCAGCAGATTAAGAATAAGATTGGCATGTTTCATGATATTTAAGACAGGCTCAATCTACATAATTTTACGGCAGACAAAATTAATTGTCTGCCGCTATTTTTAGCCGAAACTTTAGAAACTTTTCAATTCGGCACTAGTATTCTATTATTACGAAATAATATAACGTAAGTAAGAATAAACTTTTTCTCTGACAATCTCTCTTTTATTTCAGCCACACGAATACACAGAATAAAATAAACAAAAATGCCGCACTTCCAAAGATCAGTCCCACAGTCAGTGACGCCTTCAGCGAAAGCCAGATGATTCCTCTTCTTTCTTCCTTCGTCATCGGCGGATTCTGAAAAGCGCTCAGATCATCCGGTACTTCATTTTCCATTCCCGGTTCCGGTACTTTTACATCAAATTCTTTTCTGCTCTTAGATGGATCACCAGGAAATATCTGCCATGGTCTTCTGGAATTCCAGGGCATACCATCCACATCCATATTGGCTACTGTGTAATCGGGCAATTCTTCTTTTTTTCTTTTTCCCATGTAGAACCTCCTGTTTTGCTATTTAATGTGTTGGTCGTTATCCCAGACGCGATTTTACAATGTATATTCACCGCCGCGCGTCGCAACGTTCCGGCAAGCTAATGACTAACTACGACTAAGACGCTCAGGAAAGCCTTCGCGCCTAAGTCTCCGTAAGTCATGGATCTCGCCTCCACTAAAACCGCTCCTAAAATGCGCGGCTTGCGAATATACATTGCAAAATCGCTGGTTACTGGAAAGGGAAGAAAGAAACAGTAACGACAACAACGCGGGTGGGGTGAAGTAGTTGGTATCCCGCA
>NZ_QUIO01000092.1:0-1687 GCF_003480145.1 Ruminococcus sp. AM42-11
TGATATGCTACCCTCATATAGGACAATGAAATATAAAAGTCCTATATGGGGGTATTTTCATGTTCAGAAAGAGTAAGATAGAACCAGTAGAAAAAGTAAAAATAGTCGAACGCTACCTTGCAGGAGAAATTAGCATACGGCAAGCAGGAAAAGAATTGGGAGTTGATCATCATAGTATTCGAAATTGGATTTCTATTTATCAGTATGATGGACCAACTGGATTACTCAATCAACCGAAAAACAAATCTTATTCAAAAGATTTAAAAATATCTGCTATAAATGATTATCTTAACGGAGAAGGATCTCTTCAGGATATTTGCACAAAATACGAAATTCGTTCACACAAACAGCTTTCCGATTGGATTAAGGTGTATAATTCTGGTGGAATATTAAAAACATCCACTGGAGGTGCTTACATGAAAAAAGCAAAGAACACTACACTTGATGAGAGATTAAAAATAGTAACAGATTGTCTTGCAAATGATAAGAATTATGGTGCAATGGCACTCAAATATGATTGTTCCTATCAACAAGTTCGCAATTGGGTAATACGATACGAAAAGATGGGTCAAGCGGGTCTGGAAGACAGACGTGGACGTCGTATAGCTTCTCTTCCAAGCAGAACACCTGAAGAAGAGCTACGTGACAAGATAGCTGAACTGGAAAGAAGAAATCTAGACTTACAAATGGAGAATGATCTGTTAAAAAAAGTCAGAGAACTGGAAAGGAGGGGTCGCTATCTTTAATCCATCGGTTAGCCGAATATGAAGCCATCCAAAAACTATCGTCTACTAAGCATTATCCCATAGATAGACTTTGTAAATATCTTAATGTTACACGTTCTGCGTATTACCGCTGGGTAAAATATCCGAAAAGTAATAATGAACTTCGAAACGAAAGACTATCCACTGAAATCCAAAGGATTCATAACCAGCATCCAGATATGGGATACCGAAGGATTCGTGATGAATTAGATGGACATAAAGGAATTCATGTGAATGATAAACGAGTACTTCGTATTTGTAGGAAATACGATATAAATCAAATATTAAATGGAAACCTAAGAGTTGTACCAGAGGAGACAGAAATCCTGATCACATAGCAAAAAACTATTTACACCGTGAATTTCACGCCGAAAAACCGAATGAAAAGTGGCTTACAGATGTTTCTGAATTTAAATACTACAACGGAATAGAAGTTCATAAAGTTTATCTGAGTGCTATTTTAGATTTATATGATAGAAGGATTGTTTCCTTTAAAATCAGCGATCATAATGATAATCCATTAGTTATGGACACGTTTGATGGGGCTGTTCGTCAGGAGCCAGATGCACACCCATTAGTTCATTCTGATCGAGGCTTTCAATATACAAGCGCACAGTTTTATACTAGATTAAAAAAACATCATATGAAGCAGAGTATGTCTAGAGTTGCCCACTGTATTGACAATGGACCAATGGAAGGGTTTTGGGGAATTCTAAAACGAGAAATGTATTATAAACAGCGTTTTAATGACAGAAGCTCTTTGATTACTGCGATAGCTAATTACATAGATTACTACAACAACCAACGACTTCAAAGGAAACTGCATGTAATGACACCAATGAAATATCATGAGCAATATACAAAAGCAGCATAAAATATCGCCAGCTATAGCATGGCTGACGATACAAAAATTTATTATTTTT
>NZ_QUIO01000093.1:0-1581 GCF_003480145.1 Ruminococcus sp. AM42-11
CAACATCATAAACTTAAGAAAAAAATGGAAAGGAATCTGTTCGCAGGTTCCTTTCATTGTGTTAAAATATAGGCAGGGGTGTATATGATTAAATCTTATAAAACAAGATTTCAAAAGTTTTCTGCATTATTATCTGATCCGGAAATTGCAAAATATGCGAGACAGAATGGAAACCATGCTTTTTCGAGAAAGCGAAAAATGCCCCTAAAAGACATGTTGCTATGCTGTCTTTCAAAAAAGGGGCTTACCACGACATTTGAACTTAGAAACTATTTCAAAGAAAAAGGAGACTTGTCTATGCAGTTATCTGTCCAGGGATATCTACAACAGAGAAAACGTCTAAATCCGGAAATTTTTCCCTATCTGAACCGTAAATATCTTATGGATTTTTATCGTTCTGACGAACCCAGACTGTGGAAAGGATATTTGTTAATCGCGATTGACGGGAGCAAGGCGGAAGTTCCAAACTCAAAGGATAACAGGGAAGCATTTGGAAACAGCGGCAACCAGCATTCCGGGAAAGGGCAGGTACGGGCACTGGTAAGCGGAATGTATGATGTTTTGAATCATTTTTACCTGGATATTGAAATTGAACATATTTGCATCAGTGAAAACGAACTGGCAAAAAGAAACTTAAAACAATTAAAAAAATTTGGAATCAGGAAGCCGGTTGTCGCAGTTTTTGACCGCGGTTATCCTTCCTTAGAGTTTATTGACTTTCTGGAAACGGAAGGGATTCATTATCTGATCCGTCTTTCATCCAACGATTATATGGCAGAACGTAAACGGATGCAGTCGGCAGATGAAAAAGTCATTTTAAAACATTCATCTGCACGCCTACAAAAAATACGAAAAAAACATCCGGAACGATATGAACAGATGCAAAAGAAAGGGAGCACGCTGGTAAGAATATCAAAATCGACTCTTCCCTCCGGGAATGAACTTGCGCTGATGACAGATCTTCCGGATACAATTACCGCAGAAGAATTAGCGGATTTATATTACCAAAGATGGGAAATTGAGAAGAAATACAATACTCTAAAAAACAAAATGAAATTTGAAAGTGTAACAGGGAAAGCCACAGTATATGTGCACCAGGATTTTTGGGCGCAGGTTTTAGTATATAACATGGTTCAGGACATTCGGAACAGTGCGGACGAAGAGGCCGCAGCAGCAGGACGGGAAAACAGGAATAAATATCCCATGCATACCAATGAAAATGTAGCCATCGGTCTTTTCAAAGAGACTATGCTAAAAATCCTTTTGGAACCGGAGGAAAAGAAGCGGATCAAAAAACTTGGAGAACTACAGGAAGAAATGGAGCGCTATGTACTTCCCATAAGGGAACTACCTGGAAAAGAGCGTAGAAAAAACATCTCAAATAAATATAAAAACAATCAAAAGAGTAGCTTTTAAAATGCCCATTCTCCGTTTAAAGGGAGATTATGGGCATTTTAAGTTGTTAAAGTATACAGAAGGAGCTCTGTGAAGATTTCTCTTCGTTTTAATCTGCCCTTTTGAAATGAGTTTTTAGCAGGATAATATAAATGTGTAATATCTAATCTTAAGTTTATGATGTTG
>NZ_QUIO01000094.1:0-1525 GCF_003480145.1 Ruminococcus sp. AM42-11
AATACCCACTTCTGCCCACAATATCCCCTTGCCCCACTATGCGACTTGAGGCAATACGCAGTATCATACCCATAAGTTGTAGGCGTTATCCAAAATCAGTCTGAAAAATATCTGCGTAAGCATTATTACAGGTATAGATATTCAGCACATACCGCCTTGATGTTCTGATCCACTTGGCTGGTACAGAGACAAACCTGAAGACAAACGCTTTTATGCGACTTGTTGCATTGAGTCCGAACCTCTTTACGTCAAGTCTGTGGATAATGGCCTTGTAGAAATTACGGATAAGTGCCGTAAGAAGAAGGAACACAGTGTTCTCTGCCATGAAGGATTTGGGCAATCTGTCCCACCCGAAACCATTGTTCATATCATCGAAGATACGTTCCTTTCCTCCACGAAGGTTATAGAACTCGACAATTTCTCTTGTGGAAGATTCATAGTCGTTAGTCAGGATACAACGGTATGTGTATTCTCCTTCCCAAAGATCCAGCACACCGTCCATCCGTTTCTGTCTTTGAATCACAAGTCGGTATGCTTTACCCTTCCACTTCTCAACAAGAATAGAGTTCAATTCGAACTCAATGCCATTGATTTCCTCAGTCTTCCAGCCTCTAAGAGCAAAGATGTCATTGTAGAGCGAACTGCAGCGGTTTGCGCGGATATAGAAGGATTTGCTGTGTTTCTCTATTTCCTCCACGATTTCCTCGGAACATGATCCACAATCAGCTCTGAAACGATTGATTGTAAGTCCGTTCTGCTCAAATCTCTCAAAGAATCTCTTCAGCGTGTCCTTCTGATGAAAACGAACGTTGGTGTTACCATCGCTATTCTCAATGCCAACAATCAAGTCGTCAATAACCGCCACGCCAGGGCGATAACCAAGGAACTTCTTGTATGTAGGCTTTGCATCATACTTCTCAGTCTCTATGAACTGATGGTCGAAATCAACATCATACATCTCGCCCTCTTTCAGTTGGCCGGATGCAAACATACAATTGAGCAGTAAGGTATTGAGTGTGTCAGCCGTGTTGAAATCGTAGTTCTTACCCGTATCTGATGTGTATGAGATGTTTCCTTGCGTCAGTTCCTTTATCGCTCTGAGGATAGTATCAGAACTACAAGTACGAAGTGTCGGATGGAGCGAGAGATGGTTCATCAAATGAGTAGTGACATCCTCAATGCATGAGCCACCACAGAAGTAGATACTCATGAGGGAACGGACGATTTCACTGTACTGATAACCGAACGAGCTACACCTTAGACCGAGTGTCGAGTCGATTACAGATGACAATGTGGAGTCAAATTGCTCCATGATTGAAAATATTCCTCCAAAAGGAGTGAGCTTCTCGGATTTTATTTGTATTTTTGCCATGCCTGATGAGGTTTTGTTTGATTATTTTTTTGCAACACTAAGTTAAGTGAATCCTCTGACATGGCAAAATCCTGAGCAACTTTTTGTTGCTCAGGTACTTAAAAAAAATATTTTATAATAGTGTTGCGGAATTAAGGCTAATTGGTTTAAAAA
>NZ_QUIO01000095.1:0-1393 GCF_003480145.1 Ruminococcus sp. AM42-11
CCATGTCCAGGATGAAGCTGCCGTAAGAGGCAGTGGAGGTCCGGACCCACATCCGTTGAAAAGGGTGGGGATGAGGTGTGGGTAGGGGAGAAATTCCAATCGAACCCGGAGATAGCTGGTTCTCCTCGAAATAGCTTTAGGGCTAGCCTCGGTCATGAGTCTTGTGGAGGTAGAGCACTGAATTTCCTAGGGGGCGTCAAAGCCTACCGAAGAATATCAAACTCCGAATGCCATGTAGACAGGACCGGGAGTCAGACTGCACGAGATAAGTTGGGCAGTCAAAAGGGAAAGAGCCCAGACCTTCAGTTAAGGTCCCAAAGTGTACGTTAAGTGGAAAAGGATGTGGGGTCTCGAAGACAACCAGGATGTTGGCTCAGAAGCAGCCATTCATTCAAAGAGTGCGTAATAGCTCACTGGTCGAGAGGCCCTGCGCCGAAAATGTCCGGGGCTGAAACGTACCACCGAAACTAAGGGATCCGCAAGGATCGGTAGAGGAGCATTGCATGCGGAAGGAAGCAGTACCGTAAGGAGCTGTGGACTGCATGGAAGAGAGAATGCCGGAATGAGTAGCGAGATAAAGGTGAGAATCCTTTAGGCCGAATATCCAAGGTTTCCAGGGTAAAGCTGATCTGCCTGGGTAAGTCGGGGCCTAAGGCGAGGACGAGAGTCGTAGCCGATGGACAACAGGTGGAGATTCCTGTACTGCGGTATGACAGAACTGTGGGGACACGTAAGGAAAGCGGAAGCCGGGAATGGAAAGCCCGGTGCAAGCAGGGTACCAGACACTCAGGCAAATCCGGGTGTCAATGGGAAGCTGTGATGCGGAGCGAAATACAAGTAGCGAAGTCCGTGAGCCATGCGTCAAGAAAAGCCGCTATTGTTTATACCGTACCCGTACCGTAAACCGACACAGGTGGATGAGGAGAGAATCCTAAGGCCGGCGGAAGAAGCATTGTCAAGGAACTCGGCAAAATGACCCCGTAACTTCGGGAGAAGGGGTGCCACTGAGAAGTGGCCGCAGAGAATAGGCTCAAGCAACTGTTTAGCAAAAACACAGGTCTATGCGAAACCGAAAGGTGAGGTATATGCTGACGCCTGCCCGGTGCTGGAAGGTTAAGAGGAGAGGTTAGCGCAAGCGAAGCTTTGAATTTAAGCCCCAGTAAACGGCGGCCGTAACTATAACGGTCCTAAGGTAGCGAAATTCCTTGTCGGGTAAGTTCCGACCCGCACGAAAGGCGTAATGATTTGAGCGCTGTCTCGACAATGCATCCGGTGAAATTGAAGTACCAGTGAAGATGCTGGTTACCTGCGCCAGGACGGAAAGACCCCATGGAGCTTTACTCCAGTTTGGTACTGGGGTCCGGTATTGCATGTACAGGATAGGTGGGAGGCT
>NZ_QUIO01000096.1:0-1259 GCF_003480145.1 Ruminococcus sp. AM42-11
GTAGGGAATATCATGCAGAAACTCAGACCGGATATGAACATTGGCGGGAACATACAGAAAATACGGTATAGCCGAAAGCTTACACAGGATCAAGTGATTGCCAAAATGAATCTCATGGGGATCCAGATCTCCAAAAGTACCTATGCGAAGCTGGAAACAAATCGGATGAATATTAAAGTAAGCGAACTGGTGGCCATGAAGGAAATCTTTGAATGTGAGTTTAATGATTTCTTTGAAGAGCTGAATGAGTAATAATATAGATAAAATATTATTCGGGGAACTCTCTTATTATCTAGGTATATGGCAAAACGTAATTATATTAGAGGGTTCTCTGTCTTTTTATATAAGATAATGTCGTATGTGACAAAATGTTTACAAGAAGGTCAGAATTTTTAAATTCCTGATTTCTCTTAGCTTATGCGCCTATATCATATTGAAATTTCGCATATATAGAATGCCGCATTTTTTCATATAATTGCTTAAAATTTTCTTCTGCATCGTCAGAAGAGATAGTATTTGAAGTGATTAAGTCACTTTCGAGCCGACTGCTGTAATTAAGGGCAAACTCAGAGTATTTCAGAAATGTATCCAGGGCAGCAGATTCCAGTTCCTCTCCTACTTTCAAACGTTCCAACTGAATACTATCAAAAAGTTCTTGTGTCATAGGTACGATCCCGTATATTGCAGCCCATTGAGTCTGAGTGAAATGTTTCAATTCTGCCGGCAATGTCAGTAATTTTTGTTTTTGCTCCAAGGTCAATTCGTTGAATAAACTTTTTTCCATAATCAAAATTTCCTCCCATTGGAATAAGTGTGTGCAAGTAATTACAGTAGAGATTCTACAACTTATAATTCAATTATATATTAGTTATCCTATACTTACAATCCTGAATAATATTGTAGTTGAGGGTAATGGTATATGGAAGATCGTAATTATGGAACTATCCGGATTAAATTGGATGAAATGATAGAAAAGCAAAACATCAGTAAGAACAAATTGGCTCACCGCGCCGAAATGCAAAGGACCCAACTCAACCAGTTTTGTAAAGGAACGGTAACACGGCTGGATACCGCTGTTTTAGCCAGGTTGTGCTGTGCATTGAATTGTAAGATCGAGGATCTGTTGGAGTACGTTCCACCAGAAAATAAGGAAAAATAAATATATCTCATAAGCTAAAAAGTGCAGAGAAGTATATTATACAGTTATACGTCTCTGTACTTTTTTGCTTATGATGGTCATATCCTTAATGAAATCATTG
>NZ_QUIO01000098.1:0-1034 GCF_003480145.1 Ruminococcus sp. AM42-11
TGTCAAGCGTTTTTGAAAATGTCCTAAAATAATTGAAGTATTAGCCCCGGCTTTTTGCTGGGGCTTGTTATATTGATGTGCTTCATTCCTCAGGCAATTTTTGTATCTTGATCATTCTGGTGGTGTTCTTGCTGTTTGACAAATTTTCCAAACTGTTGACGACGCCAGGGGTGGTTCATTGGTGGAATGCGGGGCTTCTTTGGTTTTGGCGGAGTATAGTCTATATCTAAGTCTTTTGATTTTGTTTCGTGCTCGGGTATTTCTTCCAGTGCATAGATGTCTTTGTCATTTACACAGCAGTATTGACTGCCATCAAAAGCCTGAATAAACATTACCTTTGTTCCTTTTCGGTAGTGGACCTGATTGCCTCTGCTGTCAATCATACGGTAGTATTTATTGGAATGCCTTAAACAGTGTCCGGTATCTACCGTTCTTTCGCATAAAACTGCAAGAATCAGGTTGATTTTTTCAATTTTGGGTTGCACTTCGAACACAGACTTGATACCATGAAGGGGAAGGGCAAACTTCTCATTGAATTCCTTTATGTAGGAGTTTAGGAATTCATTGGCAGCGTCTATGGTCGTTATGCCTGCAAGTCTCAACTCGACTGGCAGGCGCGACTGTAGCGTCTGGTTCAGGCGTTCTACACGTCCTTTTGCCTGAGGCACACTGCTTGATCCCAGTTCAACCCCAAGCTGTTTACAGGCATAGGCAAACTGTGTATAGGTATCCTCATCGATAGATGGGGAATTTTTCTTTTTATAGGTGAAAACAGTACGGCGGTCTGTAAAGAACTTGTAGGGGATACCGTAAGTTGTGAGAATCTGATGGAAAACGTGGTAATAGCCATTCAGAGTTTCCTGGGTATCAAACCAACCGCCGGTAATCCTTCCTGTAGCATCATCTATAGCCAGATGCAGATGCCATATCTGAGCGGGGATCCATTCGTAGGGAGTTGCGTCCATTTGCTGCAGTTCACCGAAATAAGCGGCTCTGGGACGGCGGGAATGGGCGTCCTCAAGAGCAACAAGATT
>NZ_QUIO01000099.1:0-812 GCF_003480145.1 Ruminococcus sp. AM42-11
CTTAACCTTGCCAGTAAGCGTAACTCGCCGGACCGTTCTACAAAAAGTACGCGGTTGCACGCATAAGGTGCTCCCACAGCTTGTAGACACAGGGTTTCAGGTTCTCTTTCACTCCCCTCCCGGGGTCCTTTTCACCTTTCCTTCACAGTACTATGCGCTATCGGTCACTAAGTAGTATTTAGCCTTAGGGGGTGGTCCCCCTGACTTCCCACAAGGTTTCTCGTGTCTCGTGGTACTCTGGATCCTGCTCAGTCTCATCTGCTTTCACATACGGGGCTTTCACCCTCTTCGGCCGGCTTTCCCAAAACCGTTCTGTTAGCTTCTAAGAATCATTAATGCAGTCCGTAACCCCGGAATGCACGCATTCCGGTTTAGGCTCTTCCGCGTTCGCTCGCCGCTACTTGCAGAATCGAGTTTTCTTTCTTTTCCTCCGGGTACTTAGATGTTTCAGTTCCCCGGGTTCCCTTCCATACGTTATGGATTGGCGTATGGATGACAGAGGTGTGCTCTGCCGGGTTTCCCCATTCAGAGATCTCCGGATCAAAGGATATTTGCTCCTCCCCGAAGCTTATCGCAGCTTATCACGTCTTTCTTCGGCTCTTAGTGCCAAGGCATCCGCCCTGTGCCCTTATTGCTTGACCTTTCGCTCATCACCCTAGCGTAGGTGATGCGGTCTTTTGATTCTCATTGTTGATCTTTGTCTGCTCTCACAGACTAAATCGATGTCTTCCTATCTTACGTTTTAACGTTTGTATCAAGGATATTTGATTAAACTTTAATCAAATTTACATGTATGCAGTTTTCAAGGTACA